>CAMCJC010000047.1 GCA_945875065.1 uncultured Propionibacteriaceae bacterium
TGGCCCGACTGATGGTGGATTGAGACACGCTGTGACTTTCAGCGAGCTCGGCCTGCCCGTGGAGGCCCGCGACTACCGCGGCGCCGCCCGCATCCTCCGAAGCCTCGGTCTGACCCGAATCAGGCTGCTCACCAACAACCCCGACAAGGTGCGGGGCCTGATCGACCACGGGATCGAGGTTGTAGAAGTCGTCGGGGTTGAGGTCCCGGCCCGTGCGGAGAACCTCCGCTACCTGCGCACCAAGCGCGACCGCATGCACCACGTCCTGCCACAACTCGCCAAGGAGGCCTGATGTCAGCCACCGGAACCCCCGAAACCAAACTGACCAGCGACGACGGGGCCCTTGACGGCCGTCGCATGAAGGTCGCGATCGTTGCGGCCAGCTGGCACCAGCAGGTCATGGACGGGCTGATCGACGGTGCTCTGCGGGCCTGCACCGACGCCGAAGTCCAAACCGAGATGGTCCGGGTGCCGGGCAGCTTCGAGCTGCCGCTGGCCGCTTCGGTCGCCTGCCGTAACCACGACGCGGTGGTCGCGCTCGGCGTCGTGGTGCGGGGCGGCACCCCGCACTTCGACTACGTGTGTCAGGCCGCCACCGACGGTCTGACGCGGGTCGCGCTCGACCGCGCCACCCCGGTCGGTTTTGGCGTCCTAACCTGCGACACCGACGCCCAGGCGTTGGACCGCGCAGGGCTACCCGGCTCCCGCGAAGACAAGGGCTACGAGGCCGCGAGCGCCGCAATCCGGATGGTCGCTGCGCTGGCACCGCTCGGTGGTATCTGACGGCCGACCGAGTGAGTCACTACTCGCGTTAAGATTCAGGATTCTGTCTGACATGTGACATAACCTGTGGTAACAAAGGAAGGGAGCGGGTGCCATGGCAGGCCAGGGATCGCACATCACAGCACTGGTGCGCACCCACGCAGCCGGCGACGAGGAGGCCTTCTATAGCGTTGCCCTCCAAGTAGCGGCTCGGGAGGCCCGCCAGGGCCACCACCACCTGGCCTCCGAAATCAAGAAGGCAGTTGAGACCTCGCGGTCGAAACGCCGAAGCGCGCTGGCCGAAGTTACGGCGATGCCCCGCCCCCAGGGCGAGGTCAGCGAACTCGTGGAGGTCAGCAGACCGAGGGAGCTGCTCCGTGATCTAGTTATTGCGCCCGCACTCGGGGAGCAGATCCGGCAGGTTATCCAGGAGCAGCGGCAACGTTCGGTGCTGGCGGAGCATGGGTTCATGCCCATGCACAGGCTGCTGTTGGAAGGCCCCCCCGGGACGGGCAAGACCCTTACCGCGTCGGTCATTGCTTCGGAGTTGTCGCTGCCGATGTACACAGTTCGCCTTGACGGGCTGCTGAGCAAGTTCATGGGAGAAACCGCCTCTAAGCTGCGCACGGTCTTCGAGACGGCCAGCTTGGAGCGGGCGGTCTATTTCTTCGACGAATTTGACGCGCTGGGTGCGGATCGTGGCGGCAACGACGTCGGCGAGGCGCGCCGGATCCTGAATACGTTCCTGCTCCTACTTGAGGAGGCGGGATCGGAGTCGATCGTCATCGCGGCAACAAACCACCGCACGATCCTGGACCGGGCACTGTTCCGACGCTTCGACGCGGTCCTGACCTACGCGCTCCCGGATGCCAAGCAGGCCCAAACCGTGATTCGAAAGCGCCTCGGCTCCTTAGCCAAGGGTGTGAGTTTCAGCGGGCTTTCGGAAGCCACAAAGGGGCTCAGCCACGCCGACTTGGTGAAGGCCTCCGAGTCGGCCGCCAAGAGCGCACTCATGCGCGGCGAGCAGAGCGTCACCCGGGCGGATCTGGAGACGGCCTTGTCGGCGCGCCGGTCGGCCAGCCTGGGGTGAAGACAAGCTATGCCAGCGCACCTCGATCTTGACCACCTCCTAGTACAGGGCCACGTGAACAAGTCGGATTTCAGGGGGCGCGGAGGAGGCCGCGGCAAGGTCCGGAAGGTCGACCGTGAGTCCCACGGAGCACGGCTTCTAAAGCAAACGAGAGCAACCTTCGAAGCGGTCGATAAGGCCCGTCGAGATTCTGGTTTCGAGGAAGCGCTCCTCGACCGTGGAGCCAAACTCGTGTTGGAGGGCGCTGATGCCAATGCTCCGCTCGAACTCGACCGCCTAACGCGGAAACCGCGAGGTAACGAGCCTGGATGGAGCCTGTCGGCGGTCCATCCAGCGACGGCGAAGGAGCCGGAACGGGCCGTGGTCTGGGTACCAGACGAGCAGCGGCCAGAGTTCCTCGGGCTCTTCGAAGACTATCGCGCCGAGCCATCAGGGAGCGGGACACCGAAGAACAACGCCTTCGTGGCGAACATCGAGAAGGTTCGTCCGCCGAAAGTGCTTGACCTGTGGGTATCTAGCGGCGAGCCGCCCCAAGAACGGGGATGGTGGGAGGTCTGGCTGGACCTCGGCCGGGAACGACCCAGTTTCCTCGACAAAGTCCTGGAATCGCTGGGCATCGAGAAGCTTGAACGGCAGGTGAAGATCGGCCGCTCCCGCGTGATATGGGTCAACTCGAGCCGTTCTCAGATGAGGGACCTACTCATCACGGATCTTCCCGTGACGGAACTGCGGGAGCCGAGCTTCATCGAGACGATCGAGGACCTGAGCGACGAGGAGCAGGTCGACTATGTGCTTGATCTGGCGGACCGGGTGCTTGCTGCTTCGTCCGAAGCCCCGGCGGTGTGCCACCTGGACACCGGGGTGTTCCGTGGGCATCGGCTTTTGGTAGATTCGCTGGCCAGCGAGGACCAGCACACCGTCAATGGTTCCGATGGCCAAGATCATCATGGACACGGCACGACCATGGCGGGTCTTGCCCTCTACGGCTCGCATCTGGACGATCTGCTGGCTGGAACACAGCAAATTCAATTGCGACATCGCTTAGAGTCAGTCCGGATCCTGCCTGGCAAACAGAGCGCTTTGCACCCGGTGGCGAAAAAGCGTGATTACGCGACGACAACCATCCAAGCAATTGCCCAACCAGAAATCGTGAAGCCCCAGAGGAATCGAGTGTTCTGCATGCCAGTTAGTGCGTCTCCGGACGCTGGCCCCGGTGTGCCCACGTTGTGGTCGGCCGCCGTAGACGCCCTGGCCGTGGGCTCGACTATCACATCCAATGGGGAGGTCATCACTCTCGAGGCAGGCCCCGACTCGGGCGCCAGTCGTCTGATACTTGTGGCTGCGGGGAACGTCGACAAGTATCTTGCCGACCACCTGGACGTCTCGGATCATTCCTCGATCGAGGAGCCTGGTCAGGCCTGGAATGCCGTCACGGTGGGGGCATACACGGAACTCGATCAGGTGCCCGAGAGCCCGGATTATCGTGGCTACACGGTCGTAGCCGAGGCCGGAGAGCTGTCGCCGCACAGCCGAACCTCGGTCGAGTTCGGGCCAGCGCCGTGGCCCATCAAACCCGAGATCTGCCTCGAAGGAGGCAACGTGCTGCTCGACAGCACCGGTTTGGCAGAGGATAAGCACCCACGCCTGTCGCTGCGATCCACCGGACACGTCAACGACTCGGACCTCAGATCCGCTAATGCCACTAGTGCGGCTACGGCACAGGCCGCGAGACTCGCGGCTCTGGCCATGGAACGGTACCCTGGCTATTGGCCAGAGACGATTCGTGGGCTCCTCGTCCACGAAGCTGAGTGGACACAGGCCATGCGGAGAAGGCTCGACGGATGCGCCGCAAAAAATGCACGACTGGGACTGCTGCGTCGATACGGCTGGGGCGTCCCGACTGAGCGCTCCGTCCTGAACTCGACGGCGAATGCGGTGACCATGGTGGTTCAGGACTCGTTCAGCCTCTTCGCGAAGGACTGGACGATGCCGGAACTGCGCTTCCACGAGTTGCCTTGGCCTAAGGAGGTCCTGCAAGGCCTCGGCGAAACGGACGTTCGTCTCCGCATCACGCTGTCCTACTTCATCGAGCCAGCGGCCACGCGCCGCGGCTGGGAGGGCAAGTACACCTACCGTTCCCATGGCCTGCGCTTCGACCTGCAGGGACCCACCGAAAGTGTTGACGAGTTCCGGTCGAGGCTCGGCGGGCAAGCCCACGCGGAGGCGGAAGACACGGGCTCCAGAGACGCCCGCTCTCAGCGCTGGTTCCTGGGTGTGCGTGGGCAGAACCACGGCTCCCTTCATCAGGACGACTGGGTCGGGCCTGCGGCTGAACTGGCCGCTTGTAACCACGCCGCCGTCTACCCGGTGGGGGGCTGGTGGAAGAACAACCGCAGCAGCGACCGCCGCACTACACTGGTTCGATACGCCTTGCTGGTTTCGCTGCAAACCAGCGCAGCCAGCGTGGACCTTTACACCCCCATCGCCACGCAGCTTGGGGTGGCCGTCCCCACGGTGGTTGAGGTCTGACCGACCGCGGGGACGGCGCGCTGTTAGTCCGTCGGCTTCAGCAGCCAGACGGCCGCGTCCGTCGGGAGCTCGCCTGCGACTTCCGTCGACGCCAGCAGGACCTTGCCTTCCGGCAGCGGGATCGCCGGGCCTCCCACGTTGACCAGCACTCGCACCTGGCCGTTGTCGAAGGCCAGGACATGCTCCGGCGCGACCTCCCAGGTCATGGAGCCGGCGCCGAGGGCGTATTGGCGACGCAGCTTCAACGCCGTCTGATACATCGTCCACGTCGACGTCGGGTCGCCCATCTGCTGGTCGACAGCGAGTTGAGCGTAGCTGTCCGGCTGCGGCAGCCACGTCTTGCCCGACGGGCCGAAGCCGAGCCCCGGTGCGTCCGCGACCCACGGCAGCGGGATGCGACACCCGTCGCGCCCGACCTCCTGGTGCTTGGTGCCCTCCCAGATCGGGTCCTGACGCAACTCGTCGGGAACGGCCGTGTGCTCCGGCAGCCCCAACTCCTCGCCCTGGTACAGGTACGCCGAACCAGGCAGTGCCAGCATCAGCAGCGTCGCCGCCTTCGCGCGCCGCAGGCCGAGGACGTTGTCGGGCTGCGGGTCGCGGGCGGAGATACCGGCTGTGTTGTTCGTCTCCTCGCGTCCCAGCCGTGACGCATGGCGCACGACGTCGTGGTTGCTGAGCACCCACGTGGTGGGGGCGCCGACGGCCTCGTTCGCCGCCATCGTCTGCTTGATGACCTTGCGGTAGCGGGCTGCGTCCCAAGTAGAGGAAAGGAAATCGAAGTTGAACGCCTGGTGCATCTCATCGGGACGGACGTACATCGCGAGGCGCTCCGGATTCGGCACCCACGCCTCCGCGACCATCGCCCGGTCGCCGTCGTACTCGTCAAGGACCTTCCGCCAACGACGGTAGACGTCGTGGACGCCGTCCTGATCCCACCTCGGGCCGAGGTCGCCTTCGAGAAACTCGCTCTGCTCGGCCTCATCCGGCAGGCCCGCCTCCTTGACGAGGGAATGGGCGACGTCGACCCGGAAACCGTCGACGCCAAGATCCAGCCAGTGCCGCAGAATGTCGTCGAAGCCGGCGCGCACCGCCTCCGACTCCCAGTCGAGGTCGGGCTGGTGGACGTCGAATAGGTGCAGGTACCACTGTTCCGGTGTGCCGTCGGGACGCTTCAGCCGGGACCAGCCGGGCCCGCCGAACAGCGACTTCCAGTTGTTCGGCGGCAGCTCGCCACCCTCACCCTTGCCGTCGCGGATGAGGTACATCTCGCGTTCGGGGGACCCGGGTTCGGCGACGACCGCGGCCTGGAACCAAACGTGCCTGTCGGAGGTGTGGTTCGGCACTAGATCGATGAACACCTTCAACCCCAGGGCGTGCGCCTCCTCGACCAGGCGGGTCGCGTCGGAGGTCTTCCCGAACAACGGGTCGACCTCGCGGTAGTCGGCGACGTCGTAGCCCGCGTCGGCCATGGGGGAGAGGTAGAACGGACTCAGCCACACCGCGTCGACACCCAGCTCCTTAAGATAGGGCAGCTTGGAAATCGCGCCCGGCAGGTCGCCGTAGCCGTCACCGTCGCTGTCTGCGAAGGAACGAGGGTAGATCTGGTAGATGACGGCGTCGCGCCACCACTCGCTATGGGTCATGAAACAGGTCCTGTCGATTCTCGAATGATCAGATCGGGATGGAACACTAGCTCCGTGCAGTCCAGCGTGTCGCCCTCGACGGCGCGAATGATCGACGAGACGGCCGCCTCGCACATCGCCTGCACCGGTTGCCTAACCGTAGTCAGGGCGGGGTTGGTAAAGGCCATGAGCGGCGAATCGTCGAAACCGATGACGGAGAGGTCGTCGGGGACCTCCAATCCCCGCGCCCGCGCCTCGCGGACGACGCCCAGCGCCATCAGGTCCGAGCCGCAGACGATCGCGGTATGCCCGGAGTCGATCAGCCGCCCTGCGGCGAGCTGCCCGCCCTCGACAGTGAAGATCGTGCGGGCGATCGACGACCTCGTGAACCCCAGGCGCTGAAAAGCCGCGATCTTCCGCTGCGATGGCAGGAACCGTTTCGGCCCGATCGCCAGCCCGATCCGCTCATGCCCCAGAGACCTCAGGTGCGTCACAGACGAGCGGATCGCCTCTTCGTCGGAGCAGTTGATGAACCGCGACGGCAGGTCGGTCGCGTTCCCGTTGATGAACACCATCGGCACCCCAGCGGCGATGAGCTGCTGCTGTGGGGTGGTATCGGCCTCCAGGTCCGAGGCACCCGAGACTGAGATGGCGGCATCGACGCCCAGATCGCGGAGGGCTTCCAATGCGGCCTGCTCGCTGGCGCTGGGGGAGCCGGCATTGACTACGACGCATTGGCGCCCGTGCTGCAACAAGACAGCATCGAGGCGCTCGGCGAACACGGCGAACGATGGGTTGGTCAAGTCGGGCAAGAAGATCCCGATGATCCCGGTGCGTTGCTGGGCGCGTGGCACGTAGTCGAGTTCGGTGGCGGCTCTGAGGACGGCCTCGCGGGTCGCGTCGCTGATGCCGGGCTTGCCGCGCAATACCCGGGAGACGGTCGCCGTGGACACGCCGGCGTGGCTGGCCAGATCCGCCATCTTCGGTCGTCCGCCCATGGTTACCTCCTTGTGAAAGCAATGTTACCAAGAAGTTGCCGATCAGTTGCTGCAATTTGCGAGCTGGATTGCTAGAATTTGCACAACCAAGGGGCGGCGCCGAAGCCGGCCCAGAACGGAGTTGATGAACATGCGTTGGAGCGCGCTCGGTCTAGTCGGCGCCGGCTTGTCGCTGGCCCTGGTCGCCTGCGGTGGAACCCCATCCGGCACGAGTTCAGCCTCAGGAAGTGGTGCGGCCGCCTCGAGCGCCGCCGCGACGGAAGGCGGCGGTGCGTCGGGGAGTCTCACCATCTGGGTGGATGAGACCCGCATTGAAGGCTTCAAGAAGCTCGGCGAGACGTTCCAGACCCAGACGGGGGTCAGCCTGGACGTCGTGCAGAAGCCATCGCAAGACATCAAGACCGACTTCATCTCCCAGGCCCCGAGTGGTCAGGGCCCTGACCTGATCGTCGGCGCCCACGACTGGATCGGCGATCTTGTCACCAACGGCGTCATCTCCCCTGTCGAGCTCGGCGATGCTACCGTCGGCCTGACCGACACCGCCAAGAAGGCCTTCACCAGCGGTGGCCAGTTGATGGGTGTCCCCTACGCCGTCGAGAACATCGCGCTCGTGCGCAACAACAAACTCGCCACCGAAACCCCGGCCACGTTTGACGAACTCATCGCCCAGGGCAAGCAGCTCACCCCCGAGCATCCCGTCGTCATCCAGCAGGGCACCGATGGCGACGCGTTCCACCTCTACCCGGTGCAGTCTTCGTTCGGTGCCCCCGTGTTCAAGACGGGCGAGAACGGCGAGTACACCAACGAGCTCGGCATGGGGGGCGAGCCCGGCACCAAGTTCGCCGCGTACGTCAAGAAACTGGCCGATGAGAAGGTCATCTCCTCCTCCGTCGGCGGCGACCCCGCCAAGCAGGCATTCCTCGACAGCAAGACCGCCTACATCGTGACCGGCCCGTGGTGGACCCCCGAGTTCGAGAAGGCCGGCATGGATATCACCGTGCTGCCGGTGCCCTCCGCCGGCGGCCAGCCGTCCGCCCCGTTCGTCGGCGTGCAAGGCATCTACCTGTCCTCCAAGACCAACAACGCCTTGACGGCCAACCAGTTCCTGACCTTCGCCGCCGGCGCTGACGCCCAGAAAGCTCTGTACGAGTCCGGCGGCCGCATGCCCGCGCTGAAGTCCGTTGCCGACGGCATCACCGACGAGACTCTGCAGGAGTTCGCGAAGGCCGGCGAGAACGGCCACCCGATGCCGGCCATCCCGGCTATGGCCTCGGTGTGGAAGTTCTGGGGCGCCACCGAGCTGGCGATCATGGAGGGCAACGCCGCCGACCCGGCTGCCGCCTGGAACGAGATGATCACCAACATCCAGGCCGCCATCAAGGGCTGAGCCGATTCCTTCGAGGGGCACCTCAGGTGCCCCTCGAAGGGGCTAGGTGATCGACGTGTCTGACCTTTCTGCAAAGCCGCAGCTGTCCCATGCGCGAGACCTATCGCGCCCCGGCTTCTACGTGAAGCTCGTGCTGATGGGGCTAGTCAACGCATTCGGCCTTTACGGCATCATGACCTCCGCTGCCCAGCAGCAGTGGTGGATCCTGGGGTTCCTAGTCGCCTCGTTGATCGTCGCCGACTATGTGTATTTCTCTAAGCGTGCGATCCCCGCCAAGTACCTATTCCCGGGCGTGATCTTCCTGATCGTCTTCCAGGTCTATGTGATGGGTTCGACGGCGTTCGTCGCCTTCACGAACTACGGCGACGGCCACAATGACACCAAACAGGTCGCGATCACGCAGATCTCCAAAACTTCCGACCGCCGCGTAGAAAACACTGCGACGCTGCCGGTCAGCGTCATCGAGAAGGACGGCGTACTCGGGTTCGCTGTCATCCGCGACGGCAAGGCCGAGATCGGGACCACCGCGGATCCGCTGGTGGCCGCGACCGACGCGAAAGTTTCGGGACAGAAAGTGACCGAGGTGCCGGGCTGGCGGGTGCTGAACCTCGCCGAGGTGCAGCAACGGCAGAAGGAGGTCTTGGAACTCCGGGTCAGCCTCAGCGCCAACCCGGATGATGGCTGGCTCCGCACCGACAACGCGACCTTCGCCTACGTCGCGAAGTCGGCGCTCGTCTACGACCAGGATGCCGACACCTTCACCGATCCCGAGGGCAAGGTCTATTCCGCCGACAACTCGAAGGGCTCGTTCGTCGCCAGCGACGGCACGGAGCTCAAGCCCGGATGGCGGGTTTTCACGGGCTTGAACAACTTCACCGAGGTGTTCAAGGATTCCCGTCTGACGATGCCGTTCCTGAAGATCACCGCCTGGACATTCGCGTTCGCGATCCTCTCGGTGGTGACGACGTTCATCTTCGGCCTGGCGCTGGCTGTGCTGTTCAACGACCCGCGCGTCAAGGGTCGCACGTTCATCCGCGCGATCTTCCTGCTGCCCTACGCCTTCCCGGCGTTCCTGTCGGCTCTGGTGTGGCGAGGCATGCTTGTTCAAGACGGCGGGTTCATCAACAAGGTGCTCCTCGGGAACGCCCACATCGGCTGGCTGTCCGAGCCAACGCTCGCGAAGATCGCGATCCTCGTGGTGAACCTGTGGCTCGGCTTCCCGTACATGTTCCTCGTTTGCACGGGTGCCCTTCAAGCGATCCCGGGTGAGTTGAAGGAAGCCGGCATCATGGACGGCGCCAGCGCGTGGAAGCGGTTCATCCACGTCACCTTCCCGTTGCTGCTCGTGTCGGTGGCGCCGCTACTGATCGCGTCGTTCGCCTTCAATTTCAACAACTTCTCGCTGATCTACATGCTCACCGGCGGCGGCCCGAACTTCCAGGGCACCCCCGTGCTGATCGGCGAGACGGACCTGTTGATCTCGATGGTCTACTCGATCTCGTTCGAATCGGGGGCCCGCCAGTTCGGCCTTGCTTCAGCACTGTCGATCCTGATCTTCGTCATCGTCGGGTTCATCTCGTGGCTCGGTTTCCGCCAGACCCGCAAGCTTGAGGAGGTGCTGTGATGGCTACTAACAAGCAAAGCAGCCGCGAGGGATCGATTTTCTGGAAGTACATCGTCGCCGTCGTGGTGTTCGCGTTCTGCCTGCTGCCGCTGCTGTTCGTGCTGTCGGCCTCCCTCAACCCGGGCGGCACCCTCACCGGCTCGACCGACCTGTTCAAGAACGTCTCCTTCTCGAACTACCAGACCCTGTTCCAGAAGGACTTCCCGAAGTGGATGTTGCAGTCGTTCTTCATCGCGACGGTCACCTCGGTCGGCACGGTCCTCATGGCCGCGGCCGCCGCGTACGCGTTCAGCCGCTTCAGGTTCAAGGGCCGCCGGGGCGGCCTGACGTCCCTGCTGATCATCCAGATGTTCCCGCAGATGCTGGCGTTCATCGCCATCTACCTGCTGCTGCTAACGCTGCAGGACGTCTACCCGTGGCTGGGCCTGGGGTCGCCGATCGCTCTGATCTGCGTCTATCTTGGCGGCGCGCTGGGTGCTAACACGTTCCTGATGTATGGATTCTTCAACACGATCCCTCGTGAGCTTGACGAGGCGGCCCGGATCGACGGTGCCACTCACGCCCAGATCTTCTGGGGCGTGATCATGCGCTTGGTCACGCCGATCCTCGCGGTCGTCGGGCTGCTGTCGTTTGTCAGCACGTACGGCGATTTCATCCTGGCGAAGATCGTGCTGCAGCGTCCCGAGGACTACACGCTCGCCGTCGGCCTGTACGTGTGGGCCGCCGACGAGCGCAACGCCCCGTGGTCGCTGTTCGCGGCGGGTGCCGTCGTAGCCGCGATCCCGATCATTCTGCTGTTCATGTACCTGCAGAAGTACATCGTCTCGGGCCTGACCGCCGGCTCCGTCAAGGGCTAACGCAGTAGACCAGCAATCGGCCGGCCATCCTCCGGGGTGGCCGGCCGTTGTCGTACCCGGTCGCTATGGTTTGCCCCATGACCAACCTCGCGTGGATGCTAGAGCACGACGGTGATGTCGCCGCCGCGAGTGAGGCGATCGCGGGGTGGTTGCGGGTCTTCGGCGGGCAGCTGCCGGTCCACGTCAAGGTGTTCATCGAGGGTGAGGAGGAGACCGGGGCGCCGTCGACGATCGATCTCGCTGTCGAGCGCGCTGAGGCGGCCAGGCAGGCCTTCGCGGAGGCGTTCGGCGTGGCCCCGGTGGAGATGGGCTGCGGCGGCTCGATCCCGATCGTTGCTGAGTTCGCCGAACGCAACCCTGGTGCCCTCGTGCTGGTGACGGCCGCTACGGACCCCAACTCCCGGATGCACGGCATCGACGAGTCCCTAGACCTCAGCGACCTGGGCAAGGCGGCACTGGCAGAAACCCTGCTGCTCAACAACCTGGTGTGTTGAAGACGGCTTCAGAGGACCCGACGTCGCAGACGTAGGGTGCCGAGGGTGAGAACCGCCAGAGGATATGCGATGGCAGCCACGATCAGCAACGGGTAGTTGAGTTGACTCGTGGTCACTGGGTTGTTCGTGGTGAGGTAACCAAAAACGTTGTTCGGCAACCAGTTGGCTATGTCCCGCGCCGCTTCCATGGGAATCTGACCGACGATGATTGGCGCGATGAGGGTGAGTGCGATGTACGCGCCGAGGGACGTGGCGCTGTTGCGGAACATCAGGGCAATCCCCGTGGCAATTCCGA
>CAMCJC010000048.1 GCA_945875065.1 uncultured Propionibacteriaceae bacterium
ACCACACCACGAGATCACACACTCTTTCCCTACACGACGCTCTTCCGATCTTGCAACGAGGAGGGCCGCGAGCTGTGTCTCGGTCGCGCGTCCCGAAAGAACCTCCCCCAGCGCCCACTGGGCCGCCTGCCTCTCGAGCGCCTGGCCTTCGATGAGGCCGGTCAGCAGGTCCGGCCAGGTGTAGCTCATGCGACCGCCACACGCAGCAGCGACGCGACCTGCTCCGGCAGTCGGATCGGGTCCACCGGGTACGACGAGATCGCCTCCGCCCGCGACCAGGTGCCGAGCCACGCGTCGGCGACACGGGCGACCAGCAACAGCACGGGCGGCGCGTCGTCGTAGTCCTCCTTGACCTGATGGGCGAGTCCGAAGCCGCCCTCCGGTTGGGCCTCGCCGTCCATGATGATCAGGCCATAGTCGCGGCCCTGATCGAGCAGCTTCAACATCGCGGGTCCCGTAGCCACCTCGACGATCTCGATCGAGGGCAGGTCGGACGCCACCTTCCGTCCCAGCGCCAGCCGCACTTGCTCGCGGACGGTGCGGTCGCCGGAAAACAGCAGAACCTTGATGGTCTCGTCGCTCATCGATAACTCCTTAACGGCCTCGCGTGTCGGCTTCATCGTAGCCGCCGTGGCGACGGCTAGGGCAGGAACCCCAAATCGACGGCCCGGATGGCCGCTGGGAATGCTGGAGCATACTTGCCTCGTGCGCTTCCTCAACGATCGTCCTTCCAAGGACCTGACCTATTCCGACGTCTTTCTGGCACCGCGGCGCTCCAGTATCGCATCGCGCCTCGACGTCGACCTCACCTCGACCGACGGTCTAGCCACCCCGCTGCCGATCGTGGCAGCGAACATGACGGCGGTTTCGGGGCGTCGCATGGCAGAGACGATGGCCCGGCGCGGTGGCATCGCGATCTACCCGCAGGACATCCCCTCACAGGTCGTCGCGGCGTCGATCGCGACGGTTAAGAGCGCGCACCCGATCTTCGACACCGCCATCACGGTCTCGCTGGACATGACAATGGGTGAGACGCTGGCATTGATCGCCAAACGGGCGCACGGCGTCGCGGTGGTCATAGAAGACGGGAAACCACTCGGGATCGTGACCCCGCAGGCGGCCCTGGAGGTCGACCGTTTCACGCAGGCGCGCGACGTCATGACTTCGGATCTCACGATCGTCCCCGACACGACCTCCCCCAAGGATGTCTTCGATGCTCTCGCCGCCAGCCACCAAAAGTTCGCGATCGCGGTGGATAGCGACGGCCGCCTCGTAGGCATCATGACCGCTAAGGGGGCCCTGCGCTCCGCGATCTACTCCCCCGCGCTCGACCCGAACGGCAGGCTTCGCGCTGGCGTCGCGATCGGCATCAACGGCGACGTCGCCGCGAAGGCCCGGGCTGCCCTGACGGGCGGTGCCGACGTCTTGGTCGTCGATACCGCCCACGGCCATCAGGAGCGCATGCTCGCCGCCTTGGCGCTGGCCCGGCAGGCCCGCGACGATTTCGCCGCCGCCGCTGGACGTCACGTCTTGATCGTTGCCGGGAACGTGGTCACTGCCGAAGGAACCCGCGACCTGCTCGAGGCCGGAGCGGACATCATCAAGGTCGGGGTCGGCCCGGGCGCGATGTGCACTACGCGGATGCAAACCGGCGTTGGACGCCCACAGTTCTCGGCGGTGTTGGAGTGCGCCGAAGCTGCCCGCGAGCACGACAAGGCCGTATGGGCCGACGGCGGCGTCCGCCATCCCCGCGACGTCGCGCTTGCCCTCGCGGCCGGGGCCGGGTCGGTCATGATCGGTTCCTGGTTCGCGGGCACCCATGAGTCGACTGGCGACCAGCTCATCGATCACGACGGTCGGGCTTACAAGGAGAGCTTCGGCATGGCGTCGGCCAGGGCGGTTCGCAGCCGCACCAAGGACCAGTCGGCCTTCGATCGGGCCCGGGCCGCGCTGTTCGAAGAGGGCATCTCCACCTCGCGCATGTACCTCGATCCGCAGCGCCCGGGCGTCGAGGACCTGCTCGACTGGATCACCTCCGGGGTTCGAAGCTCCGCCACGTACGCCGGCGCCCGAACTCTCGTCGAGTTCGCGGAAAGGGCCGTTATCGGGGTGCAGTCCGGGTCCGGTTTCGAGGAGGGCCGACCGGTGGCCACCAGCTGGTAGTTAACCTTCGTTAGGTTGAAGTTCTCCAAACGGACGACGCCCCAACCGGGCATAACCCCCTTGAATCACGCGGGGAACGTAGTTGGATTTCAACCATGGAGCTTCCCCGACTAGACACCATCATCGAACATTTCGCCGCCGCCCAGGCCAGGGACAACGGCGCGCTGTCCGAGTGCTTCATGTCGCGTTCGGGGGGCCAGACGGCTCGCTGGTTCCTCACGCATCGACGCGACAACCACCGGCTCGGCGGAGCGAAGCTGCTTGTGATCGGCAAGAATCCGTCGGAGGCCAAGGTGCTCGCCACCAAGGCCCAGGGCGGGGACGCCACCTCCGGCATCATCCGGGAGCGGCTGGAAGACGGCACGCTCGACACGGTTTTCGGGCGCCGCATCGGTTGGGTAACCGTCGCGAACCTGCTGCCGGTGGTCAACAAGAACCCCCGGGGATTGACGAAGCGGGATAAGGAGCGGCTCAGCCGCACCAACCAGACGCTGCTGCGCCACCTGATCACGACATCGGACGCCATCTGGATCGCTTGGGGGCAGACGTGGGGCATGCCTTGGGCGCAGCAGACGATCCCCGACGTCGTCGGCATCTTGAAGGGTCACACGCAGGTGCCGATGAAGGCGCTGTGGACCCAGACGAGGTCAGCCGACGGGGAACCCGGGGAGTGGTATCCCCATCATCCCCAGCGCATCACGATCACGCCGGACGTGTTCGGAAACGTTGATATCAATGAGGAGGGACTCCAACGCCCCCGCCCGGCGGCTTAGGAGACGAAAGGAACCGCGGGGCTAGCTGGATTGGCCGGTCCCGCGGTTCGTCGTCGCGGCGGATCAGTGGAAGCTATCGCCACACGCGCAGGCACCCTGCGCGTTGGGGTTGTCGATGGTGAAGCCCTGCTTCTCAATGGTGTCGACGAAGTCGATGCTGGCACCGGCCAGATACGGGGCGCTCATCTTGTCGGTAACGACCTTGACGCCGTCGTAGTCGTTGGCGATGTCGCCGTCGAGGTTGCGATCGTCGAAGTAGAGCTGGTAACGCAGCCCGGAGCAGCCGCCGGGCTGGACGGCGATGCGCAGGCTAAGGTCGTCGCGACCCTCGGCCTCAAGCAGGCTACGCACCTTGGAAACGGCGACGTCAGTCAGGACGACGCCCTGGGCGGGGTTTTGAGTCTCAGTCACGCCCTCAATTCTAGGGCCTGTTCACCACCGCCAGGTGACAGCCACCTTCCTCGCCATCGTCGCAAGCTCGGCCGCCTCGACCAGATGGTCGGCCGCGCCCCGAAACACGGCGTGGGCCTCCTCGATGCCGCTCAAGCGCAGTTCCCGGGCCGAGACGAAGTTGGCCCCGGCCAGCACGATCACCGGGCGCAGCGCCCTTCCGGCAAGGTCGGTGACGGCTCGGACGACATCGCCACCGCGGTTGTGGAAGTCGAGGACGTCGCACCCTGTGACGAGTAGGTCGGCCCGCTGAGCGACCTCCGCTAGGCGGTACCCGGCAAGGCACGCGGCCACGCCCGTCGTCACGGTCGCTCCCGCCGCGAGCAGGTAAGCGCCGAGTCCGCCGTGAGCGCCACAGCCCGGCGCGTCGGGGAGGCCGAGGTCTTCGAGCCAGGCGCGGGCGGCGTCATCGGCCGCTAGCGTCGCGGCGAGATCCGTGGTTTCGCGGCCGAGCTCGGCAAGCGCCCCCGTCAGGCCGGTCAGGACCTTGTCAGCTAGGCCAGCTGGGAAGATCGCGGTCGTGGTCGTGGCGGACGGCGATGGGAGCGCCACGACCTCGTCCAGCGCGGGAATTGGCAGGGTGGTCAGGTCGAGGAACGTCGGGTTCGTCGTGAGCGCGGCGGGCACGTCGTCCAGTCCCTTGGGGCGCACGATCGTCGCCCTGGGAGCAAACCTGGCGATCGCGTCGGCTAAGTCGGGGCCGCCTAATGCCAGGGGGGTGACGGCGACCTGCGCCCCCCTGGCCGCAAACGCCTCCGCTACGACATCGGACGCCTCGGCTGGGCCGAGGCGTCCGATGCGATCGCTAGCGATCAGAACCTTCACTCGGGCAGGTGCTCCGCCGCGTCGGGAACGAGCCCATAGAAGTCAGAGATGCTCTCCAGAAGCGCCCGAACCTCCTCGATGCTCGCGGTGACGTCGGGCAGGACGAGGTCAGACTCGACTATCACATCGTCGGGAACCTCGGTTCCGGCGGCCTGAACGGCGCTAACGAGACGCTCCAATCCCTGGCGCAGCTCGGCTGGATTATTGGCCTCGACGGCGGCCTCGACAGCCTGGTCGATCTCGTTTAGTTCGAGCAGTTGCTCGGGTTCCAGCGACCACTGGCCGAGTCCCATCAGACGCACGATCATGCCAGTCCTCCATCGGTAAGACCGGGCTGCGCCGACGGGGCCGTCTGGTTCTGAGGCTGCGGCTGAGCGACCGGCTGAGTCTGCGCCGGGGCCCCGGGGGACAGCTCGGGACGGGCCTGAGCGCCCCCGCCAAGCTGCGCCTTCATCGCGGCGAGCTCGTTCTCGACGGTGCTGCCGGCAGAGATGGCCTCCAGCTCGCGGTCGAGGTCGCCCTGGACCGAACCAGTCGGGTCTTCAAGGGCACCGCTTGCGAGCAGCTCGTCGACGGCCGACGCGCGGGCCTGCAGCTGCATCGTCTTGTCTTCGGCGCGCTGGATGGCGAGGCCGACGTCGCTCATCTCCTCGGAGATGCCGGTGAACGCCTCGTTGATGCGCGTCTGTGCCTCTGCCGCAGAGTACGTGGCCTTGATGGTTTCCTTGCGGGTGCGGAACGCGTCGACCTTCGCCTGCAGCCGGGTGCTGGCGCGCACGAGCTTCTCCTCCTCGCCCTGGAGGGTGGCGTGCTGTGTCTGGAGGTCGGCGAGTTGAGTGGCCAGACCCTGCTTGCGGACGAGCGCCTCGCGTGCGAGATCCTCGCGATTCGCCTCCAGAGCCCGCTGCGCGGTCTGGGCGTAGCGCTCCATCTGAGAGTTCAACTGCTGCGCCTGCAGTTCCACGCGCTTACGGCTCGTGGCGACGTCGGCGACACCGCGGCGCACTTTGCGGAGCAGGTCCAGCTGCTTCTCGTAGGAGTAGTCGAGGGTTTCGCGCGGGTCCTCGTACTTGTCGAGGGCCTTGTTCGCCTTGGACTTAAACATCAAGGCGATGCGTTCGAAGATGCCGGCCATAAGGATCCTTCCGCAGTGAGTTGCTGAGTCAACCGTACCGTGGCCTGGCACCGCTCGTCTCCGGCATTTCCCTGAATCCGCCCCGGGGCAGCTCTGCCATTAGAATGCCGCTCGTAACCTGGCCCCCGACCGAAGGCTGATCCCGTGGGATTGTTCCGCCCCTATGAGCGCAAGACCGACGACGGCTCCAAGACCGAACGCACGCGTCTCGTCCCGGAAGCCAAGGCGAAGGCAAAGACCGCGACCAAGACGGTCGAGGCGCCGGAGAAGGTGAAGGTCACCCGTCGCGCGCACGCCCCGAAGTCGGAGCCGACGATGACGCGCAAGCAGGCCGAGGCCGCGAGGATGGAACGTCTCCATCCAAACCTCAGCCCGGCCGAGCAGCGCAAGGCGGACCGAGCTGCGCGGGCCAAGGCGCGAATGGAGGCGTGGGACAAGGTCGAGGCCTCTCCGGAGCGCGTTCTGGCGCGCGACTTCATCGACACCCGCTGGACGGTCACCGAGTTCATGCTGCCGGCGATGCTGGTCATCATGGCGGGCACGATGGCCACGATTAACAACATCCGGCTGTCCACCTACATCGGGTTGCTGCTGTGGGTGGTCCTCATCATGAGCTTCATTAACACATGGATCATCTGGCGGAGCTTCAAGCGTCTGCTCGCCCAGCGGCATCCGAACGCCGGCACCCGAGGCCTTTTGATGTACATGTACAACCGGGCGTTGATGATCCGCCGCTTCCGGCGGCCGGCCCCGCGCATCAACCGTGGGGAGGCGGTGTGAGCTACCAGTGGCGCCCAGTCAGCGGCAGCTATTCACTCAGTAACCTCGAGGGCCACGGTCTGCTCCCTAAGTTCGACGAGCAGACCGATGCCGAGCAGTGGCTGGGCCTGTTCTGGAGCGACCTCTTGGAGGAGGGAGTCGGCGAGGTCAGCCTGTGGGAGGAGGACCGGCAGGTCCATCCCCCGATGTCGCTGGAGCCCTGAGCGATTCGCTCCCGAGCGGCGGCTCTAAGCTGACCGCATGAGCAATACGATTCCCAGCATCGCCTGTAACCCTGCCCCCTCACCGGACGCCGATGTCGTGGTCATCGGCCTGACGGAGGCTGGCGGCGAACCTACGCTCGTTGGCGCTCCCGAGGAACACTTGGCCGCGGCTTTGAGCCTCGGCGCTACCGCGAAGCTGGGAACGCTAACCTTCCTGCCCGGAACCCCCCGCCTGGTTGTCGTTGGCCTCGGCGACGCCGACGTCACCCCCGACGCGGTCCGCCACGCCGCCGGGGCGGCGCTGCGGGCCGTGGCGGGGATGAGCGGGGCAACCGGCTGGCGCGTGGCGATCTCTCTGGAACTCAACGACCCCGAGCTTCTCGAGGCGGCGGTCGAAGGCGCCCTTCTCGGGGCCTATCGCATCCCCAAGGTGACCGCCGAACCATCCTCGGCCCCCGTCACGGCGGTCGAGGTCGTCGCGCAGCCGGAAGTCGCGGAGACGCTGGATGCCGCCCGTGTCGTCGCCGAGGCGGTTCTCCAGGCCCGCGACTGGGTCAACACCCCGCCGAACCTGCTGTATCCCGCCTCGTTCGCCGAGTCCGCGAAGGAA
The DNA here is from genome assembly GCA_945875065.1 of uncultured Propionibacteriaceae bacterium. Classification (GTDB taxonomy): domain Bacteria; phylum Actinomycetota; class Actinomycetes; order Propionibacteriales; family Propionibacteriaceae; genus Arachnia. Next base: position 6,940 of record CAMCJC010000048.1, read on the forward strand.
TTGGTCTCCGGCGTGAAGGTCGCGTGCGAGATCCTTGATGAGAAGGCCCTCGCAAAGGGCGGCTACGGGGGCCTGACCGCCGTCGGCGGTGGCTCCGCCCGGCCGCCGCGCCTGCTGCGCCTGTCGTGGGCTCCGAAGGGTGCGGCCTTCCACCTCGCGCTGGTCGGCAAGGGCATCACGTTCGACTCCGGCGGACTCGACCTGAAGCCCGCCGCTCAGATGGCGTCGATGACCTCGGACATGGCCGGAGCCGCCACCGTCATCGCCGCAACGCACGCCATCGCCGCCCTTAATCTGCCGATCAGGGTCACGACCTACGCCGCGATGGCCGAGAACCTGCCTTCAGGCAGCGCATACCGCTCCGCCGATGTGCTGACGATGTTCAACGGCACCACCGTCGAGAACTGCAACACCGACGCCGAGGGCCGCCTCGTCCTCGCCGACGCCTTGGGCCGCGCCTGCACCGACGAACCGGACCTCATCGTCGATGTCGCCACCTTGACGGGGGCATGCGTCGTCGCGCTCGGCAACCAGACCGCGGGGCTGATGGCCAGCGACGAGGAGACCGCCGACCGGCTTCTCGACGCCGCCGAGATCGCCGGCGAGGCGCTGTGGCATCTGCCGATCCCCGACGAGGCGCGCGACCGGCTGAAGTCGGAGGTCGCGGATTTGCGTTCCACCGGCAATGTCCGCTGGGGCGGTGCCCTGATCGCGGGTGCGTTCCTGCAACGGTTCGTCGGCGAGCGATCGTGGGCGCACCTAGACATCGCCGGTCCCGCGTTCAACGAAGAGAAATCGTGGGGCTACACCCCGCAGGGCGGCACGGGTGTCATGGTGCGCACGCTCGTCGCGCTGGCCAAGGGCCTCGCGGGCTAGCGCCGCTTGTTGCGGATCCCGTACTCGCGCATCCGCTGCGGGTACGGGACCACCCCGGCGTCGTAGGCGGGGATGTCGTGGCGGGCTGCGAAGTCGTAGCCAAACGCTATCGACGGGATGGCGCGCCGCGTCGACTCGCCGTCACCGGCCACCAGTAGCAGCGAAGACTGGTTGAAGCTCGTTGGCTGTTCGATCCAGGCCTCGACCCCGCGCCTAGTCGCGACGAACGCGTCAAGATGGTCCAACAGCACGTCCGAAATCTCTCGGGTTTCTTTGGCCGTCTGGGCGGCGGCCTTGCGTTTCGAGAACCAGCCCACGGCGCAATTATGCCGAACTCGCGAATGGCATCGTGGCCGGCGCGACGTCTAACGTCATAGAGTCTGCACATCCGGCGGGCAAACAGGGATAGGCTTGGGGAGCATAGCGATGCGCCACGACGCAAAGGAGCCCAAGTTCACATGTCAACCGAAGTCACACTCCCGGTACTGGGTGAGTCGGTCACCGAAGGCACCATCTCCCGCTGGCTTAAGGCCGTCGGAGACACCGTGGAGGTCGATGAGCCGCTGCTCGAGGTCTCCACCGACAAGGTCGACACGGAGATCCCATCCCCGGTGGCCGGAACTCTCCTGGAGATCCGGTTCAACGAGGACGACGTGGCCGCCGTCGGCGCTGTCTTGGCCATCATCGGCGATGCCGCAGCCGCGCCTGCCGCCGCACCCACCGCTCCGGCGCCCGAAGCGGCTCCCGTCCCGGCACCCGAAGCGACTCCCGCTCCGGCAGCCGAGGTAGCTCCGGCCCCAGCAGCCCCCGCCGCTGACGGAACCGAGGTGGTCCTGCCCGCGCTCGGCGAATCCGTCACGGAAGGCACTGTCTCCCGCTGGCTCAAGGCCGTCGGAGACACCGTCGAAGCCGACGAGCCCCTCCTCGAGGTCTCCACCGACAAGGTCGACACCGAGGTGCCTTCCCCCGTAGCCGGAACCCTTCTCGAAATCCGAATCGCGGAAGACGAAACCGCGGCCGTCGGCGCCGTCCTGGCCGTCATCGGCGATGCCGCAGCCGCACCCGCGCCGACACCCACCGCGCCCACTGCACCGGCACCCGCATCTACTCCGGCAGCCCCGGCACCTACTCCGGCAGCCCCGGCACCGGCTGGCACTGCCGCGGACTTGTCGCCAGCCGTGGCGGCTGCCGTCGCGGCCCGCCGCGCTCAGAAGGACGATATCTACGTCACGCCGCTGGTCCGCAAGCTCGCGACCGAGCACGGTGTTGACCTGACCAAGGTGCAGGGCACCGGCGTCGGAGGTCGCATCCGCAAACAGGACATCCTCGACGCCGCGGCCCAAGCCAAGCAGCCCGCCCCGGCTCCCGCGCCAACAGCCGTCGCACCCGCAGCCCCGGCAGCCGCTCCGGCCGCCCCGCCGGCTTCGGCTCCGGCGGTCTCCCCCGATGCGCTGGCCCTGCGCGGCAAGACCGAGAAGCTGTCGCGCATGCGCAAGGTCATTGCGCAGCGGATGGTCGAGTCGCTCCAGGTCGCGGCGCAGCTAACCGCTGCGGTCGAGGTCGACGTCACCGCCATCTCCCGCCTCCGCGCAGCCGCGAAGGAGGACTTCAAGAAGCGCGAGGGCGCCTCGCTGTCGTACCTGCCGTTCATCGCGATGGCCACCGTCGAGGCTCTCAAGGCCATGCCGATCGTCAACGCTACGGCCGATTTTGAGGCCGGCACCGTGACCTACGCGGCGCAGGAGAACCTAGGCATCGCCGTCGACACCGAGCGCGGCCTAATGGTGCCCGTGATCCACGGCGCCGGCGACCTCAACCTAGCCGGCCTCGCGAAACGCATCGGGGACCTGGCGGCGCGGACCCGCGCCGGCAAGGTCGGGCCCGACGAGCTGGGTGGCGGTACGTTCACCATCACCAACTACGGCTCGGCCGGCACGCTGTTCGACACCCCGATCATCAACCTTCCGCAGGTCGCCATCCTCGGTACCGGCGCGTTGGTGAAGCGGCCCGTCGTCGTGAAGGACGCCCTCGGTGCCGACACGATCGCGATCCGCGACATGATGTACCTGTCGCTCAGCTACGACCACCGCCTCATCGACGGCGCCAAGGCCGCGCAGTTCCTCTCGCTGGTCAAATCCCGGCTCGAAGGCGGCGACTTCGCCGGCGAACTCGGCCTCTAAACCACAAAGGGATCGCCCCCCGGAACTTCCGGGGGGCGATCCTCATTTATTGGGCTGTCAGATCAAGCCCAGTTCAGTAACGGCATTGCGCTCGTCGACGAGCTCGGCGGCGGAGGCGTCGATCTTGGCGCGGGAGAACGCATCGATCTCCAGGCCCTGGACGATCTCGTACTTACCGTTCTTGACGACACACGGGAACGACGAGATGACGCCCTCGGCAACACCATAGGAGCCGTCGGACGGGACGGCCATCGATACCCAGTCGCCCTCGGGCGTGCCGAGAACCCAGTCACGCATGTGCTCGACGGTGGCGTTGGCGGCCGAAGCGGCAGAGGATAGGCCCCGGGCCTCAATGATGGCGGCGCCGCGCTTGGCAACGGTCGGGATAAAGGTGTCCTCGATCCAGGCTTCGTCGCCCACGAGCTCGGCGGCGTTCTTGCCACCGACCTCCGCGTGGAAGATGTCCGGGTACTGCGTCGAGGAGTGGTTACCCCAAATCGTCATCTTCTTGATTTCGCCAACCTCAACGCCGAGCTTTTTCGCGAGCTGCGTCTTGGCGCGGTTGTGGTCGAGGCGGGTCAGGGCGTTGAAACGCTCGGCCGGGATGTCAGGGGCGTTCTTCGATGCGATTAGGGCGTTGGTGTTGGCGGGGTTGCCGGTCACCAGGACGCGCACGTCGTCGGCGGCCACCTCATTGAGGGCTTTGCCCTGGGCGGTGAAGATCGCGCCGTTGGCCGACAACAGGTCGCCGCGCTCCATGCCGGCCTTGCGGGGCATGGCACCGACGAGCATGGCGAGGTTGACACCTTCGAAGACCTTCTTCGGGTCGTCGCCGATGACGATGTTCTTGAGGTTCGGGAACGCGCAGTCGTCCAGCTCCATGACCACACCTTCGAGCGCCTTCAGGGCCGGGGTGATCTCCAGGAGCCGTAGCTCGATCGGTCGGTCACCCAGCAGCGAGCCGCTGGCGATACGGAACAGCAGGTTGTAACAGATCTGGCCGGCGGCGCCGGTGACCGCTACCTTGACGGGAGCATCAATGCTCATCGTGCGGACCTTTCTTTCGACGGTGTTGTCCGTTTCCGAGCCTATCGCGTTCACTTTCGGTATTTGGCGGCAGAATCAGCTGTCCGGCGGAACCACCAGCGCAATTACGGCGATCGCGACGCCCAGGAGGCTCATCAACGTGACGTCGACCCAGCGGCGACGGACCACGAGGAGGCCGGCCTTGCGGCGAGGCAGCACCAGCCTGGCTCCAGCCGCGACGAGAACCGCGCCGGCGATGATGACGGCACCGCGTCGCCAGTGCCCGATGGCGGTGACGACGACGCCGACCAGCAGCACAGCGTCAGCGATCACCAAGGCCCAAGGGCTGTCGGGGAGGGCCTCGGCCGACTGATCGCGCCTCGGCCCGGTCGACGACGTTGCTCAGCAGCATGGCGCGGGTCATCGGCCCTCCCCCACCAGGGTTGGGTGTCACCCAGGCGGCCTTGTCCCACACATCGGGCGCGAGGTCACCGATGGTGACACCGTCGACGCGGCTGACGCCAACGTCGATACAGACAGCGCCCTCACCGATCAGGTCCGCGGTAATCATGCCGGGCCCTCC
>CAMCJC010000049.1 GCA_945875065.1 uncultured Propionibacteriaceae bacterium
TGCCCCGGAGCCCTGCAATCGGCTTGACGGCAGACAGCTCGCATGCATCCGGTGAGGTATGGCGCTCCGCAGCCGGTCAAAACCGAGGCGTCGCGGAACGTCACGTACGCCGCGCTCCTGGCCCCCCTGACTCTCCCTCGCACCGCCACACACCTGCGACGCCGCCGTCCTCCTGGCTGTCCTTCGGAACGGCCCGCGTGACACCCGGCCGGAATGGTAGATTCTCTGAGGAGCGGCGCCCGGCCGGTCTGGAAAGGCTATGAATGACACAGGCCACGACCATCGGTGTCGTCAACTACGGGGTGGGGAACCTCGGGTCCGTGATGAACATGCTTCGCTACATCAACGCGATTCCCGTGATGGTCACCACCGCCGACGAGGTCGCCGCGCAGCACCACCTCATCTTGCCCGGCGTCGGCTCCTACGACGCGGGCGCGGCGGGACTGCGGGCCTCGGGAATGGCCGACGCCATCGTGGCCCACGCCCATGCCGGCAAGCCGCTGCTCGGCATCTGCCTCGGCATGCAGCTACTGCTCGAGGGCAGCGCGGAGGGCACCGAACCGGGCCTTGGCCTGATCCCCGGCCGCTGCGAGGCCTTCGCCGACCACGTCGCCGACCGTCGCATCCCCCACATGGGCTGGAGTGACGTCCACGCCGACTCCGCTTCCGGCATTCGGTTGCCGGAGCCTGCGCGCTTCTACTTCGCACACTCGTATTTCGCTCCGCTCAGTGACGCCACTTGGGCGCGCGCCAGCTACGGCACCCAGTTCAGCGCCGTCGTCGGCCGCGACTGCGTCGTCGGCATGCAGTTCCACCCCGAGAAGTCCCACCGCTTCGGCATGGCGGCCCTGACCGAGTTCGTGGGGTGGCGGGCATGAGGGCGCGCGTAATCGCGACGATGCAGCTGCTCGACGGCTTCGTCGTCAAGGCCCGGGGCTACGGGGAAACCACCTACATCGGGGATCCGATCAACACCGTCAAGATCTTCAACGACAAGGGCATCGACGAACTCGTCGTCGTCGATATCTCCGCCCGCCGGGGCCGCCCCGTCGTCACGCCGCAGCAGATCGAGGACATCGCCACCGAAGCGTTCATGCCACTCGCGTACGGCGGTGGCATCAAGACCTACTCGCAGGTCCGCGACATCCTATCTGCGGGCGTCGAGAAGGTCGTGTTCGGCTCCGGACTCCTAGACGCTCAGGACGCCGTCGCCGAGGCCTCCCGGAACTACGGCAAGCAGGCGGTCGTAGGCGCGATCGACGTCGGCATCGACGACCAGGGGCGACGCCGTCCGTTCCCCGGCGGCGGCGGCCGCCCCGTCGACCTCGACCCCGCCGAGTGGGCCCGCCAGGCCTGCGACCTCGGCGTCGGTGAACTCATCGTCACCGATATGGCGCGCGAGGGCGAGTTGCACGGCTACGACCTAGACCTCATCCGGTCCGTGTCGACGGCGGTGCCGGTCCCGGTGATCGCGCACGGCGGTGCCGGCAACATCCAGCACTTCGCCGACGGGATCGCCGCCGGCGCCTCGGCGGTCGCCGCCGGGTCGATGTTCACCTTCTACGGTCCGCACCGGGCCGTGCTAATCACGTACCCGACCGACCGTGAGCTGGACGCCGTCCTGCCCCAGGTCGCTGAATAAAGGAGCTCATATGGCCGTTCTGGAGTGCAGCCGCTGCATCATGCGCAGCACCGACGATCCCGACCTTGAGCTGGTCGACGGGATCTGCAACCACTGCCGTCGCTACGAAGAACTCCTCCCCAGCCGCGTCTTCACCGGCGCCGACGGCGAGGCCCGCCTCGCAGCGATGGTCGACGAGATCAAACGGGCCGGAGCTAAGAACCGGTACGACTGCCTCATCGGCCTCTCCGGCGGCGTCGATTCGACATCAGTCGCCGTCAAGGTCAAGGAGCTCGGCCTGCGGCCGCTGGCATTCCACGTCGACAACGGCTGGAACACCGAGTTGGCGGTAAGCAACGTCGAGAAGACGGTCAAGGCGCTCGACCTCGACCTCGTAACGAAGGTCCTGGATCTACGGCAGTTCTACGACCTCCAGCGCTCGTTCCTGCTCGCCTCGACGCCCGACGCCGACATCCCCGCCGACCACGCCATCCAGGCGTGCATGTGGCAGTTCGCCCGCAAGTACAACATCAAGTACATCATCTCGGGCATGAACTTCCGCACCGAGGCGATCAGCGTCCCGTCATGGTCTTACGGCCACTCCGACTGGCGCTACATCAAGGCCGTCCATCAGCAGTTCGGGCGCGAAAAGCTCACCGACTACCCGCACTTCGGATTCACCGAACTCGGCTACACGAACGTCGTCAAGCGGGTGCGAATCGTCAGCATCCTCAACTACTTCGACTACAACAAGGCCGAGGCGATCAAGGAGATGCAGGAACGTCTCGACTGGCGGCCTTACCCGGGAAAGCACTTCGAGTCGATCTTCACGCGGTTCCTGCAGGGCTACATCTTCCCGGTTAAGTTCAACATCGATAAGCGACGCGGCCACCTGTCGGATCTGATCAATTCCGGACAGATCACCCGCGAGCAGGCTCTCGAAGAGATCCAGCAGAACGACTACACCGAGGACCTGATCCGTCGCGACCGCGAGTTCTTCTGCAAGAAGCTGAACTTCAGCGACGCTGATTTCGAAGCCCTCATGGCGGCGCCGGTCAAGTCGTTCCGCGACTACAAGAACTCCTACGGTTTCGTACAGTTCCTGCGGAACACCGTCAACGTCCTGCGTAAGAGGGGCTGGTACCCGAAGTGAGCCTCGCCCTGCACCTCTACCAGTCGCCGATGGACAACGAGTCCCGGCTCATGCGGATGGCCCGCAGCATCACCAGCGTGAAGCCTGGCGTGCAGGTGCGGCTGGTGGGGCTGCAGGTTGACGAGCGATCGGGGCTGCAGCCCGTCGAGCCGGGCATCGTCATCGACCGCGTCGGCAACCCGACGCCGAAGCACGACACGCTCGCGAGTCGCTTCCAGAAGGTCGGGGGCTGGTTCCAGCAGGTATACCGCGACTACCGCGACGAGGACATCGCTGTCGTCAGCGCTCACGCCGTGTGGGCCCTGCCGCTGGCATGGCAGCTGGCGCGCCGCGCGAAGGCCCCGCTCGTGTACAACCCGCACGAGTTGGAGACCCGCACCCCAACCATGACCGGGGTGAAGAAGACCTTGGCGGAGCAGGTCGAGGCGCGGTTCATTCGCCGCTGCCAGGTCGTCACGGCCGTCAATGATGAGATCGCCGACTGGTACGCCGACCGTTACCGCATCTCCCGCCCCATCGTCGTGTGTAACTTCCCTGCCGCCGCGACGCACGATGTGCCCGCCCGCGGCCTGCGCCGCGAACTCGGCCTGGCCGACGACGAGGTGTTGTTCGTCCATACCGGGAACCTCACCGGGGGCCGCAACATTCCGCTGATCCTCTCGGAGTTCGAAGCCGCGGGGCGCCATCACATCCTGTTCGTCGGCGCCGGCGAACTCCAAGGCGATGTCGAGGCGGCGGCCGCGCGATCGTCGTTCATCCACCACATGCCGCCGGTGCCGCCCGACCAGGTCGTCTCAGTCGTCAAGGGGGCGGATCTGGCGCTGTCGCTGATCGAGACACTCGCGCAGTCGTACGCGTGGTCGTCGCCGAACAAGCTCTTCGAGGCCTTGGCCGCCGGCACCCCACCGGTCGCCTCCGACCTGCCGGAAGCGCGTCGTCGTCTAGGAACGCTCGCATCGGACCTGATCCTGACATCTCCGGCCGATCAACTCCACGGTTTTCTAGCACACCTCGACCGCCCCCAGGCGCTGCGCTACCGGGAACAGTTGGCCCCCCTGCCAACCTGGGAACAGGGCGTCGGCCCAATGCTCGACGCCTACCGCCGCCTGCTGGGCTAGCTGCCGATCAGGCTGCAGCTCACCTCGCAACCGAACCAGACAGCTACCCTTTCGGGCACGAATCGCCGTTTTGGGTGAACGGGGGTGCCTGCGACTAGGGGGTTTGCAGCCGTAGTTCACCTGGCCCGGCGATTCGTGCACGTATCAGGAGGGGCGTGGATTTGCACCTCGGCACGGAGTTGACCACCTGAGGAACGACCCACCTGAGGCACGGCCCACCGGCCGCCAAGACCGCGATCACCGATCAGGGCCGACCGCCAGCTCGAATCGCCACCCGCGACCCACGCCGACGACGTTTCGTCCAAGCCCCGCGACGCGTCACCCTCCCCCAGTCGCACCAGAACTCCCGGTGCTTAGCCGAAAGCCCAAGCCCGGCCCAGGACGGCGACGTTCGACCTTAGTTCGTATCGCGGGCGTTGTCTGACGACTGCCCAGTTCGGCGCTAAGTTTCGGGGGTTAATCCCTAGTCACGGAGCAGTAATGGCTAAGCGCTCACAAAAGCAGGAGATCTTCAACTCCCGCAACTACTTCATCCTGGCGGCCATCGGCTCGGCCGTCGGGCTCGGGAACATCTGGCGATTCCCGTACGTCGCTTTCAAGAACGGCGGCGGGGCGTTCATCCTCCCGTACCTCGTGGCGCTGCTCGCGGCGGGCATCCCGCTGTTGTTCTTCGACTACGCGCTCGGTCATCGCTATCGCGGCTCCGCGCCGCTCGTGCTGCGTCGCATGGGTAAATGGACCGAGGCGCTCGGCTGGTGGCAGGTAATGGTCTGCGTGACCATCGCGATCTACTACGCGGCGGTAGTCGCCTGGGCCGGGTCCTACACCGTCTTCAGCTTCAACCAGGCCTGGGGTGACGACCCCGCCAAGTTCCTCATGAACGACTTCCTGCACGTCGCGGAGACGCCGGGCGTCGGCTTCGACTTCGTGCCCTCGCTGGTCGGACCGATGCTGATCGTGTGGAGCGTGGTGCTGGTGACGATCGCGCTGGGGGTCAATAAGGGCCTGGCGTTCGCGAACCTGGTCTTCATGCCGCTGCTGGTGATCATGTTCGTCGTCCTCGTGCTGCAGGCGCTGTTCCTGCCCGGTGCCGCCGAAGGTCTCAACGCCTTGTTCACCCCGAACTGGAGCGCGCTGGGCGACCCGGGGGTGTGGTCGGCCGCGTTCGGCCAGATCTTCTTCTCCCTGTCGGTCGGCTTCGGCATCATGCTGACCTACGCGTCGTACCTGAAGCGCCGCACCGACCTGACCGGCTCCGGACTGGTCGTCGGCTTCTCCAACTCCGGTTTTGAGTTGCTGGCCGGCATTGGCGTCTTCGCTGCCCTCGGGTTCATGGCGAGCCAGGCCGGCGCGAGCGTCGATCAGGTCGCGGGCGGCGGCATCACCCTCGCGTTCGTGGCCTTCCCAACGATCATCTCGCAGGCCCCGTTCGGCGCACTGATGGGCGTCCTCTTCTTCGGGTCGCTGACGGTGGCGGGCATCACGTCGATGCTGAGCATCCTTGAAGTGATCGTCGCGGCTGTCCGCGACAAGGTCCACATCGCCAAGCCCATCGCGACGCTCATCATCGGCATCCAGATGGCCATCGACTCCATCTCCCTCCTGTCGACGCGCACCGGCCTGTACTTCCTCGACATCACCGACGAGTTCGTCAACAAGTACGGCATCCTCGCCGGCGCCCTGGCGTGCATCGTCGCGGTCGCCTGGATCGTTCGGAAGCTGCCGGTCCTAAAGCGCCACCTCAACCGGTTCTCCAGCTTCCCTGCGGGCACCATCTGGCTGGTGATGGTCGGCGTGCTAGCACCCGTCGTCCTCGGCTATATGCTCATCACCGACCTGCTGGAGAAGCTGCGAAAGCCCTACGAGGACTACCCGCTGCACCTGCTGAACGTCTACGGCTGGGGCATGTCGCTCTCCCTAGTCGTGGCCGGTGTGCTGCTGACCTTCATCCCCTGGCGTCGCGCGATCAAGACCGACTTCGACGAATACCACAACGAGCACGAGGTTTCAGCATGAGCATGTCCGCCATCGTCATGATGACCCTCGCCATCGCCACCATCTGGGGTGGCCTGGTGGCGGCGGCCGTCAACCTGTTCCGCCGCCCCGACCTGTCCGCCCACGACCACACCCCCTCTGACACCGAGCGCGCCTCCGGCAGGGCCGAAACCGCCACGCCCTGAGAATCCGCGGGGAAGCTCACAGGGTTTTCTGTCGGCTTCCTCACGTAGTATGGCTAGCATGAACCGTCCTTCTGCGCGCCGCCAGCTGTACTCCATCGGCATGTTCTTGCTGGTGAGCGTCTTGGCGGGCCTGCTCACCTCAGGCTTGGCGGTACCAGTCGCCGCTCTGGTGGGCTACAGCACGAAGCTCGCCGCGGATTCGATCCAGTACCTGCCGAGCGAGCTGGAGACGCCGCCGCAGTCGGAGGGTTCGCAGGTTCTGATGGCCGACGGCAGTGTGCTGGCTGAGTTCTTCGAGGAGAACCGCGAGTACAAGCCACTCGGCGAAATCAACCCGGTCATGCAGAACGCGCAGATCGCCATCGAGGATCACCGGTTCTACGAGCACGGCGCCATTGATATTCAAGGCCTCGGCCGCGCCGTCTTCAAGACGCTCACAGGCAACCAGCAGGGCGCCTCGACGCTGACTCAGCAGTACGTCAAGCTCGTGCAGGTCGACGCCGCCAACCGGCGCGGCGACGCTGCGGCGGCCCAGGCCGCGCAGGCCCCGACGATCGAACGCAAGATCCGCGAGATGCGTTACGCCATGGCGATCGAGAAGCGCCTGTCCAAGACCGACATCCTCGAGCGCTACCTGAACATCGCCTACTACGGCGACGGCGCTTACGGCGTCGAGGCCGCCGCCCAGCACTACTGGAACACCAACGCCGCGAGCCTGACGCTGGATCAGTCGGCGATGCTGGCCGGTATCGTCCAGAACCCGGTGGCCTACAACCCCGTCAAGCACCCGAAGAGGGCCATCGAGCGCCGCAACCATGTGCTGACGCGCATGGCCCAGCTCGGCATGGTGACCAAGGAGGAGGCCGACGCCGCCAAGCAGGTCGGGTTCGATCCCTCGGTCATCAAGTCCAGCCCCAACGGTTGCCACTCGTCGCGGTTCCCGATCATGTGTGATTACGTGCGTCGCACGCTGTTGTCCGACAAGATGGGGTCAATGGGCAGCACGCCCGAAGAGCGGGAGCGCACCCTGAAGCGTGGCGGCCTGACCATCCAGACCCATATCAACCCGAAGGCCCAGGCCGCGGCCGAGGATGCGGTCGCCGGCATCGTGGGCCCCACCGACCCGGTCTGGGGCGGCACCACGCTGATTCAGCCGTCGACGGGCCTCATCGTCGCGATGGCGCAGAGCCGCCCGAAGCTCGGCGACGAGCCGGGCCAGACCTACTACAACGTGAGCGCCGAGAAATCTATGGGCGGCATCGAGGGTTTCCAGGCCGGCTCCACGTTCAAGCCGTTCGTGATAGCCACGGCCCTGGAGCAGGGCTATTCCCCGACGAAGACGATCATCGACTCGCCCGTCCAACTCAACGCCAAGGGCATGAAGTTCCGCAGCTGCGAGGGCACGTTCTCCGCCGGCAAATGGGAGCCGAAGAACTACGACACGGGGTACGGCCCGATCGACATGTACAAGGCCGCGCAGAGCTCGGTGAACACCTATGTCATCCAGCTGGAGCAGAAGGTCGGCATCTGCGAGTCGATCAAGATGGCCCAGCGGTTGGGCGTGAAGCTGTCCAACGGCACGGATATGCGCGTGGAGGCCGTCAACCCGTCGTGGGTGCTCGGCACCTCCGACATCACGCCGCTGTCGATGGCCGAGGCCTACGCGACGTTCGCCAACCGCGGCGTCCACTGCGATCCGATCATCCTGCAGAGCGTCGTCAACAAGGCGGGCGAGAACTTCGAGGTGCCCTCGGGCAACTGCCAGCAGGTGGTAGACCCGGCCATCGCCGACGGCGTGACTCACGTGCTGCAGTCGGTCATGTCCGATGGCACCGGAAAGGTCGCCCGCATGAGCAACGGCGTACCCCAGGCCGGCAAGACCGGCACCACCAACGATGCGAAGGCCGTGTGGTTCGCCGGGTACACCCCCCAGATGGCAGGGGTCGCCTACATCGGCGTCGATAAGGTCGCCGAGTACTGGGAGGGGCGCGGCAAGACCCTTGAAGGGCTGGTGACCAGCGCTAACGTTAAGCTCACAGGTTCCGGTGGTGGCGATGCTGGCAAAATCTGGAAGACCGCGATGGCCGCCGCGATCGAAGGCCTGGAGCCCGGCGAGTTCGCCAAGCCCGCGCCGAAGGTCCTAGAAGGCGAGAAGGTCGAGGTGCCGAGCGTGGCCGGCATGGGCTATGAGGAGGCCAAGGCGACGTTGGAGGCGGCCGGGTTCAGCACTAGCAAAGCCAGCGTCTACAGTTCCAGCCCGGCCGGCAACTACCTCGGCCGGATCTCCCCCACCGGCCAGGCGCCAAGGGGCTCCACGATTCAGATGCTCTTCTCGAAGGGCCCGCAGCCGGCGCCGCAGCCGTCGGTGCAGGTCCCGAATCCCCAGCCGACGCTCATCGTGCCTCCGCCCCCGACGGAGAATCCGTGATTAACCTCGCCCGGGCCGGCACCGCCGTTGCGGCGTTCGGCGCCGGCTGCTTCGCCTGGGGCTTGGCGGAGGCCACGATGTTCAAGGTCCGCCGCGTCACCGTCCCGGTCCTTCCCGCGGGCGGCAGGCCGCTGCGCGTGCTGCACCTGTCCGACGTCCATCTGGTCCCATCACAAGAGATCAAGCTGAACTTCCTCCGCTCACTGGCCGACCTCGAACCGGATCTGGTCATCAACACCGGCGACAACATCACGTCGAACTCGGCGATCCTGCCGCTGATGTCGGCGCTGGGGCGCCTCGCGAACGTGCCCGGCGGCTTCGTGTTCGGGTCCAATGATTACCACGTCCCGCAGTTCAAAAGCCCTCTGAGCTACGTCACGTCCGGGCGGTCGAAGCCCGCCGAGGCTCCGGAGCGCCTAGCCGTCGAGCAGTTGCGGGCCGAGTTCGAGCGCACCGGCGCCTGGCGGGACCTGGGCGATCGGCGCGCGGTCGTCGAGGCCGGCGGGTACCGGATCGAACTGCGGGGAACCGACGACGCCCACCACGGCCTCGACCACTACGACCGCGTCGCCGGCCCTCGCATCGACGACGTCGACCTCGCGCTGGGCGTCACCCACGCCCCATACGCGCGGGTCCTGGATGCCATGGCAGGCGACGTCGACATGATCTTCGCCGGCCACACCCACGGCGGCCAGGTGTGCGTCCCGTTCTACGGGGCGCTGACCACCAACTGCGACCTCGAGCCGGCGCGGGTCAAGGGACTGTCCAGCCACCACGCCTCCGGTCACCGCGCCTGGCTGCACATCTCGGCCGGCCTCGGCACCTCGCCGTTCGCGCCGTACCGCTTCGCCTGCCCGCCCGAGGTGACGCTGCTGACGCTGGTCGCGGCTTAGCCCACCCCGCCCTGATAACCATATTCATGTCCTGCTAGGCTTACTGAAGCCTTCGTCGGGGAACTTCGGTGAGAATCCGAGACTGACGCGCAACGGTAACTGGGTCATGGCCCACGAGTCCGATCGCCGACGCTGGCGCGCTAACCAGGCCGCGCGCAACGGCCCCGATACGGAAAGCAGACGATGGACCACGCCCCCGCGCCTTCCCGACCTCGCGCGGGCCTGCGCGTCGCGCTCCTGGCACTCGCCCTGATCGCGACGCCGGCCCTTACCATCGTCATCGGGTCCGCGGCCGTGCCGCTCGGTGAGGTCGTCGGAGTCCTGGCCAGCCACATCCCCGGACTCGACATCACCATCACCTGGGACCGCACCATCGATGCCATCGTCTGGGAGACACGTCTGCCCCGCATCATCGCCGGGATCGCCGTCGCCGCGGTCCTTGGCGTCTCCGGAGTCGTGCTGCAGGCGGTGGTCCGCAACTCCCTCGCCGAGCCGTACGTCCTCGGCGTCAGCGCCGGCTCATCGGGCGGCGCGGCGTTCGCGATCATCATCCTCGGCACCACCGTCGCGACCTATGTCGGCCTGTTCGCGTTCGTCGGAGCGTTGGGAGCGACGCTGCTCGTCCTCACGATTGCCGGCCGCTCGCAGTCGCCGCTCCAGTTGATCCTCGGCGGCCTCGGCGTCGGATTCGGCTTCCAGGCCCTGACCAACCTCATTATCTTCTCCTCCGACTCCCCCGAGACCGCCCGCTCCGTCATGTTCTGGACGCTCGGCTCGCTGGCGCGCGTCGGCTGGGAGGCGGTGCCCGGGATCGTCGTCACCGCGATTCTATTGACACTCCTGATGGCGCTGTGCGGGCCGATCCTCGACGGCCTCGCCAGCGGCGACCGCACCGCCCAGGCCGTCGGAATCGAGCCCACCAGGGCCCGCCTCCTGCTTCTGATCCCCGTCTCCGCCGCGATCGCGCTGGCCGTCGCGACGGCCGGCGGCATCGGCTTCGTCGGCCTCGTCGTCCCGCACCTGGTCAGGGCGTTCATCGGCCCCTCCCATCGACTGCTGGTCGTCGGCTCCGCATTGGCAGCGGGCCTGTTCCT
Source organism: uncultured Propionibacteriaceae bacterium (assembly GCA_945875065.1). Classification (GTDB taxonomy): domain Bacteria; phylum Actinomycetota; class Actinomycetes; order Propionibacteriales; family Propionibacteriaceae; genus Arachnia. The sequence continues at coordinate 10,488 of CAMCJC010000049.1, forward strand.
GGTGTGGGCCGACGCGTTCGCCCGCATCGCATTCGCTCCGGCCGAGGTGCCCATCGGCGTCGTCACGGGCCTGGTCGGGGCTCCCTTCCTGATCGTGCTGGTCCGCAGACAGAACGCCCTGTAGCCCCTGGGAGAGATCAATGAAGAAGTTCCTAGTCCCCCTGGCCATAGCCGCGATCGCCCTTAGCGGCTGCGGAGCCTCGGCCGCTGACAAGGCGGCGCAGAGCCAGAACGCCAGCGTCCCCGCCTCTGGGGGTAACTACCCAGTCGACGTCGTCAGTTGCGGCCAGAGCCTCCACTTCGACGCGCCGCCCAAGAAGGTGTTGGTCCTGGGCGCGACGAGTGCCTCCAACCTCGACGCCCTCGGCCTGTTCGACAAGCTGTCGTTGCGTGCCGGTAAGGCGCATTTCGACGCCGCCGCTCCCGACCTGCAAACCAAGCACGATGCGCTCCCCGCCGTCGACGCCGGCAAGACCGACACCGGCGGCGTCACCGTCGCGACGGAGGTCGTGCTGAAGGAGGGCGTCGATCTCGTTATCGGCTACGACAAAGGCGTCGAGCGCGAGCAACTCGCAAAGGCCGGCGTTCGGCTTTACTCCCCCGAGGCCTACTGCCCCAAGTACGAGGTGACGAAGGCCTCCTGGAGCGACATCGACGGCGAGATGACCCGACTCGCCACGATCTTCGGGGTGCCTGACAAGGCCAAGACGGTAATCGACGACCTCCACGCCAAGACTGACAAGCTAAGGCAGGCGGCCTCCACCGATCGCGGCTCCGCCGTCGCGATCTACATGTCGGCGGCAGCCACGAAGCTGCGTGTCTACGGAACATCGTCGATGATCCAGCCGATCTTCGAAGCCAACGGCCTGAAGAATGCCTACGACGACAACACCACCCGCGTCTTCGACGGCACGATGGAGGATCTCCTGGCGAAGAACCCGGAGTGGATCGTGCTGTTGTCCTCCGACCAAACCGAGGAGGAGACGCTGAAGGCGTTCAAAGCGTTCAGCGGAGCCGACAAGCTCCAGGCGGTCGCGAAGAACCAGGTGGTGGTGATCCCGTTCGTGCTCACCGATCCCCCGAACGCACTGTCCGTCAAGGGTGC
>CAMCJC010000050.1 GCA_945875065.1 uncultured Propionibacteriaceae bacterium
CCAAAGCCTGCTTGAACTGGTCGCCGACCTCGTCGTTCTTCCAGATGTAGGTCTCGAACAAGATGGTGTGAGACGAGCCGTCGATCGCGGCGAGCATGTCGGTGTACAGGTCCTCCCCGTAGGTGTAGATGCTCACTTGATCCTCGCCCATCTCGATGGGCTGGGTGCGGGGGTGGGGGAACTTCCGCAGGCCGCGTCGCTTCTTGGACAAGGAGTCCCAGCCGGTTAGACCGAGCATCACCCCTACCTGGGCGAGGAACAGGGTCACGCTGATCCGCGGGATCACGACTCGCAGGAACTCCCAAACTCGCCTCATGGCGGCCAGCTTAATAGGCTGACCACACCATGTCGGACAGCCTTTTCCCAGACCTCGCAAGCGTGTTTGAGTCGCGGCCTGCGCCTGTGCGGGCCGAGAAGCCCGCCGCCGACCAAGCGGTTGACGAAGCCGAGCTCCTAGCGGGACTGAACGCGCCGCAGCGGCAGGCCGTCGTGCACTCTGGTACCCCGGTGCTGGTGGTGGCCGGTGCGGGTTCCGGCAAGACGCGTGTGCTCACCCGGCGGATCGCCCACCTGGTGGGGGTGCGAGGGGTTCACCCCGGCGCGATCCTCGCGATCACATTCACTAACAAGGCCGCGGCGGAGATGCGGGGACGTGTCGCCGACCTGGTTGGAAACCGCGCCAAGCTGATGTGGGTCTCGACGTTCCACTCCGCCTGTGTGCGAATCCTCCGAGCCGACATCGACCGCTTCGGCATGGCCAAGTCGTTCTCGATCTATGACGACGCCGATGCCAAGCGCCTGATGGGGCTCGTCCTGCGCGACCTCGACCTCGATCCGAAGAAGTTTCCGGTCCGGGCCGTGATGAGCGCCATCAGCAACTGGAAGAACGAGCTGGTCGACTTCGAGACCGCCGCCGAAGGGGCTGCTGGGCCGTTCCAGCGTGGCCACGCCGAGGCCTACCGCGAGTACCAGAGCAGGCTGCGTGCCGCCAACGCCCTCGACTTTGACGATCTGATCATGACCACGGTCAACCTGTTCCAGGCATTCCCGGACGTCCGCGAGAAGTATCGGCGCCGCTTTAGGCACGTCCTCGTCGACGAGTACCAGGACACCAACCACGCCCAATACGCGCTCGTGCGCGAGCTCTGTGGACCCGCGACGGTTTCGGGTACGGGGGCCCCGGTAGCCGAGGCTGCGGAGTTGATGGTCGTGGGGGACTCCGACCAGTCCATCTACGCCTTCCGGGGGGCGACGATCCGAAACATCCTCGACTTCGAAGCCGACTTCCCGGGCGCTAGGACGATTGTGCTCGACCAGAACTACCGCTCCACCAACACCATCCTGCAGGCCGCCAATGCCGTCATCGCGCGGAATGAGGGGCGGCGCGACAAGACGCTGTGGAGCGACCTCGGCGAGGGGGAGCTGATCGTCGGCTGGGTCGCGGACACCGAGCATGCCGAGGCGCAGTTCGTCGCCGACGAGATCGACAAGCTCGTCGACCAGGGCACCACTCGATATGGCGACGTCGCTGTCTTCTACCGCACCAACGCACAGTCCCGAGCCCTCGAAGAGGTGTTCATCCGCGTTGGCTTGCCGTACAAGGTAGTCGGGGGAGTGCGGTTCTACGAGCGCAAGGAGATCCGCGACGCGATCGCTTATCTGCGGGCCGTCGCGAACCCTGCCGACGACGTGTCCGTGCGTCGCATCCTCAACGTCCCCAAGCGTGGCATCGGCGATCGCGCCGAGGCGGCCGTCGCATCGCTGGCTGGCGCCGAGCGCATCACGTTCTTCGAGGCCCTTCGGCGAAGTGACGAGGCGCCCGGCCTCGCGACCCGCTCCGCGAAGCAGATCCGCGGCTTCGTCGACCTGATCGAGGCGCACCGGGTGAAGATGGCCCAGAGGGTCCCCGCCGACGAGATCCTCACCTCGCTATTGACGGCCTCGGGGTATCTCGCCGAGCTGCAAAACTCCACCGACCAGCAGGACGAGACACGGCTGGAGAACCTCGAGGAACTCGTCAGCGTCGCCGCCGAGTTCGTGGCGGCCGCTGGCGCCATCGACCTTGACGACGGCTTAGCCGCCGGCATGCCCGAACCCGACGATTCCTTGCCCGCGTTCTTGGAACGGATCGCGCTAGTCGCGGACTCGGACCAGGTCCCGGACGGACAAGGCCAAGGGGTCGTGACGCTCATGACCTTGCACACCGCGAAGGGCCTGGAGTTCGACACGGTGTTCCTGACCGGCATGGAGGACGGTGTCTTTCCCCACATGCGGGCACTGACCTCTGTGACCGAGCTTGAGGAGGAACGACGGCTCGCCTATGTCGGCATCACGCGTGCGCGCAAGATCCTGCACCTGACGCGCGCGCAGGTGCGAGTCACGTTCGGCGCACCCAACTACAACCCTGCCTCCCGGTTCCTCGATGAGATCCCGGCCAGCCTGATCGACTGGCGTCGCCTACCCGAGATCAGCCCGGGGTGGCAGACCGAGTCCCGGTCCGCCTCGCCGGTTAGCGCTAGCTTCGGCAGGTCAAAGCCGACTTCGGTCAGCGACCTGGAGGTAGGGGACCGCGTGCTGCACTCCATGTTCGGCCTGGGTACCGTGCTGGCCGTCCAGGGCGTCGGCGACAAGCAGCGCGTCGACGTCGACTTCGGTTCCGCGGGCAAGAAGCGCTTGGCCCCGGCACAGGCTCCCATGGAGAAGCTCTGAACCGGGGCCAAGGGGGTGTGGCTTTACACGCTGACGCCGAGGCTTTCTAGGAAGGCGATCGGGTTGGTGGCCTCGTAGACCTTGCCCGGGGTCGTGCCCTTCGGGTAGTACTCGAAGTGCAGGTGCGGGCCGGTGACGTTGCCGGTCGCGCCGACGTAGCCGATCAGATCGCCGGCCTTGACGGCGTCGCCCGGCTGGGCGACCTTTTTAGACATGTGGGCGTAGAGCGTCGAGCCGCCGTTGGCGTGGGAGATGACGACGTTGTTGCCGGCCCAGCCACCGCTCGTCGGGCTGATGACGATGCCGGATGCGGCCGCGTAGATGGGAGTACCGATGGAGGCGCCGAAGTCCTGGCCGGTGTGGTACCGGGCCCAGATGCCGGTCTTGCCGAAGCCGGGGCCGACGCGGAACGTACCGCGCTTGAGAGGGAGCGCGCCCCCGCCGGAACTAGCGGCTTCCTTATCCTTCTCGGAGATCTTCGAGGTGTCGACGCCCTTCTCCTTCAGGGCTTTCTCGGCCTGAGCGAGACGCTCCGCGGCAGCGGCCTTCTCAGCCTTGATCTTCTCCTCCTGGGCGGCGACCTTCTCCAGGTCGGCGTCCATCTTCGCCTCGCGCTCGGCGGCGGTCTCGTTGGCGATCGCGTCGGTTGCGCTCTCGTAGCCGGAGTCGACGGACTCCTGGTGCTCCTTCGCCGCGTCATCAGCGGAAGCCGAGCCGAGGTTGTTGCGCAGGGCGTTGCGGGAGGTGTCCTGCTGGCCGAAACCGTTCTCGACCGCGGAGGCGGCAGCGGCGGGCACCGCGGCGTCAGAGGCGATCGCATCCGAGGAGGACGCGGCATCGTGGCTGCGGGAGACCCACGCCCACCCGAAGATTCCGGTGGCGCAGATCGATCCGGCGGCGATGGCCGCGATGGCGTTTCGGCTGAGGCGGCCACGCGCCCGCCTGGAGGGGGCCTTCGTGGTGGCCTCGATAACGTCGCTGGTGTCGAACTCTTCAGCGGGGTCGAGGGCTCGACGGGCTGCGCGTTGCGGTTCGGTGCTCATCAAATGATCTCCGGTTGGCCTAACTTCCGGTCGAAACCTTAGCAATTCTCAGATTGTTCTCAAAATGGCGTTAACCGAGTCGGTTCAACGGCTAGTCAGAGGGCGGTTCGTGTCAGCCCTGAGTGGCTCGCGCACCTGCCCGCAGGCCGATCGCCCCGAGCGACGCCTCGGAGAACTGATACTCGGGCGTGACCGTCGTCAGCACATAGGTCACGGTCGCGCCAGCCCGTGCGACTGCGAGCTGGTACGTGAGCTTCTCCGTGTCCGAATTGGCCACGGACACCGTGAACAGGCGGGCGGTTACGGGAACGTCGGAGGCGCCCGCGCCAGTTACGCCCGAGTACTCGGTGACCTGGGCGGTCGAGAACCGCTGGGTGCAACTGGCGACGTTGCTGGCCAGCGACTCCTGGAACGTGGTTGCGGTGGCCTCGTCCGGGAAGGTGAACTTCATCTCGTCGAGCCCGAAACCGGCTGGGGTGTTGGAGTCCGATTGAAGGACGAACGTGCGCTGTTGCCGAGCGGTAGGGCCGGGGTCGGAGGCTAGGACCATGTTCTCGCAGCCCATGCCCTTCGATGTGAGTTCCGTGGGGGCCTGCGCGTTCCACTGGCCCTTGCCGGCAGAGATTCGGGGCAGATCTGCGGGGAGTAGCCAACCGGCTGGGTCGACGGCAGGGGGTACCGTCGCCGCGGCGGTCGCCTCGGCGGGGCAGGTGCCGCTGGAGCTCTCGCACACCTCGGCTAGCTTTGTCGCCGCTGCGCTCACCAGCGGCTGCGCATCGACCGGAGAACCGGTGCGGGTCGCGTCGATGACGGTGAGGGTGAGGCCGTTGCGGACCAAGAGCACGGTGTCGTACTTGGTGGTCTCGTTCTGGAAGGCGACGGTCAATAGCGCCGCCTCGTCGCCCAGCCCGGTGATGGCGGAGGCGCCGACGATGTTCGCCGGGACGACATCGCACGTGGCCAGGCTGCCGGTGCGCCCCGCGAACACCTTCGTGGCGGCGTCCACGTTCGCGTAGGAGTCGATCTGATGCATCAGGGCCAGGCCGTCGTCCTGCGCGGTGCCGAGGGAACGCTGCAAGGACTGGACCGGGTTGATGTCTGCGACATCCTCCTTGAGACAAGCCGCCCGCGCCTTGGCATCGGCCTTGGACTCGGATGTGCTGACCACCGTCCACGAGTCGGACTCGACCATCGCGGCGGCGTTGGAGACCTCCATCAAGTTTGAGGCCGAGACAGCGGGAGCAACGCTCGAAGGCGAGGTACCCGGGGCGGCGGGGGTGCCGCGTCGCGTCAGGGCCGAGACGATGAAGAACCCGCCGGCGATGAGCACGGCCAAGGCGACAGCACCGCCGCCCCAGAGTATGAGGGTTCGCTTATGGTGGGCCAGCCACCCCTCGTCGGCGTCGTCATCGGCCGCGCGGGAGGGACGATGCGAGGCGGTACCGACGAGCATTGGGCTCGTGGTACTGGAGGCTGAGCGGCGTGGCGCGGTGGCCTCGCTCGATGGGTGCTGCTGATCGAACCCTAGCTGGTGTTCCGGGGCGGGCAACACGGGCGCTGGGATCGCGGTTTCGGACGTGGCGTTGGTCGGACGAGAGAAGGGGCTGTCGATGTCGTCGCGCGCGCCGCGTCGGGCACGGCCCGGAGTGGCGCTGCGTGTATCGTCGACGCCGTCCGGCGCGGCGTCCTCCGCAGAGAAAGCCCTGCGGGGAGGCTCCTGGCCGGAGTTAGTCATTTATACCTCCAAGCGGATGTCTCGCCGCCGATCAGCGGTCGGTCACGGTACAGGGTACTAGTCAGCACCTGAGATCCGCCTATCGAGATCAGGAGTCAACGTTGGCGGAGCGCACGTCGAAGCACCGGACGATCGCAGTCGACGTCGACGCCAAGGCGCCGGTAAAGCGGTCGCCGGTGAACTTACCGTGGTATCTCGTGGCGGCGATCGGGGCCCTCGGCGTCGCCGCGCTCGGATGGCTGGTCGTCGCCGGCCCCGCCGCCCTGGGGTGGCTGACATCGCCGAGATCGCAGTTTGGCCCGGCTCTGACCTTGGCCACCCGCCTCCTGCTGCTCGCCCACGGCGCACCCGTGGAGATCGGGCGGCAACACGTCACCCTGATTCCCCTTGGGCTCACGCTGCTGCTCATCCTCTTTGGCCGGCCAGTCGGGGTGCTCGCCACCCGCCAGGCGATCCGAAACCAGGATCCCGCGAGTCCGCAGATGATCGCGGTGCGCGCTGTCGGCATCGCCTCGGTGTCTTACGCGGCGATGATCGCTGGCCTAGGGGCCGCGTTCGCCGGCGTCTCGGCGTGGCGTGGCTTCCTCGGGGCGCTGGTCGTTGGGCTGTTTGGAACCGGCTGGGGTGCCTACAGCACGGTCCGGGAGGCGCTCGCGTGGCCGGTTCCCGCATGGCTGCGGAAGCTGCCCCATGCCCTGGCCGCGGCGATGTGGTCGTGCCTCGCGGCCGGGGCACTGCTGCTGACCGTCGCGCTATTTAGGCAACGTGACCGCATCGCGGGCATCGTCGACTCGCTCCACACCGGACACGCCGGGGCCGTGCTTCTGGTGTTCCTACAATTGCTATTCCTGCCGAACCTCGTCGTCTGGGCGACAGCTTGGACCCTCGGAGCCGGGCTCACCTTCGGCGACGGCTCCCTGGTCAGCATGGGAATCACCGACGTCGGATTCCTGCCCGCCTTCCCCGTCTTCGGCGCCCTTCCAGCCGAGGGGTCCGTCAACGGGCTCGCCTGGCTGTGGCTGCTCGGCGGCGTGGCAGCCGGTGCCCTCGCGGGGACGCTCGCGGCCCGCGCAAGGCCTGCCCGCCGCTTCGACGAGACCACGCTACTCGGCGGGCTTTGCGGGGTTGCGGCGGGACTGATCATCGTCGCGTTAGCGTGGGTCGCATCCGGCGGGCTGGGAACGCAGCGCCTAGCGCGCCTGGGGGTTCGGCTAGGGGATCTGGCGATCACCGCCCCCAGCGTCCTCGGGCTGGCCGGGCTGCTGGCTGGGCTCGTCGTCGGGCTCGTGCGTCGGCAGTGGCCGAGCCGCGAGCAGCGGGCGGCGCTGAGAGGCGGCGAAGAAACCTTCGACGAGGAGACGACGCGGCAACGGCACCCGGCCGACGAGTCAGAGACGCTGCTGCGCCCGAAGCGTCAGTGATGCGGTTCGTGCGCGCAGAACGGCTCTTCGGCTAGGAAATCGCCGGTCATCGCGTAGGCGCGGGCCCGCGATCCGCCGCAGAACGACCGGTACGAGCAGAACCCGCACTTGCCTTTCAGCTGGGTGCGATCCCTCAGGGTCTTGAACAGCTCGGAGTTGCGGTAGACATCGGCGATGTCGTCGGTGCGAACGTTGCCGGCCTTGATCGGCAGGAAACCTGACGGATAAATATCGCCGATGTGGGAGATGAACATAAAGCCATCGCCATCGTTGACGTTCCGGGCCCGGCCGATACCGTCCTGCTGCGAGTAGTGCATGCCCGAGGTGAGGACGTCGAGGTCAGTGTCGGCGCCGGCCCGCGCCTCCGCGCGCTTGCGCTGCATCACCACTCGTGAGTATTGCGGCGCGGCCGTGGCTTTCAGGTCGAACGGTGCCACCTTGCTGAGGTCGTACAGCTGATTGAAAACCTGCTCAAACTCTTCGGCACTGGCGACATCATCCTTCTTCGCCCGTCCCATCGGCACCAGGAAGAACACCTCCCAAAACACGATCCCGAGTTCGGTCATCAGGTCGCACATCGCCGGCATGTCGTCGATGTTCGCCCTCCGCACCACCGTGTTCACCTGCGTTGACAGCCCGATCTCCTGTGACTGCCGAAGAACGCGGATGCCGTGGTCGAAGCTGCCGGCGACGCGACGGAACTCATCATGGATCGCCGCGTTGGAGCCGTCCAGGCTGACGGCCAGGCGCTTCAACCCCGCCTCCTTCAACTCCACCAGACGCTCTTGCGAAGCCAACGGGGTCGTCGCGGGTGTGATCGCCATCCGCAACCCGATCTCAGCGCCGTGCCGCACCAGCTCGATGATGTCCGGGCGCTTGAACGCGTCTCCCCCCGAAAACACGAACACCACCGGCCCAAACTTCCGCACATCGTCGAGCAGGTTGATCGCCTCCTCGGTGCTCAGCTCACCCGCATTGCGCAACGGCTGCGCCGAGGCCCGACAGTGCTTACAAGCCAAATCACAAGCCTGCGTCGTCTCCCAAATCACGATGAACGGCGCGTTGTCGAAGTCCAGATTGGGTCTGGCTCCGAACGGCTTGCCGTGAGGGTGTCCGTGGGAGTGAGGGTGGCCGTGGGCATGCGGATGAGGCATGCCCACGACGGTACCGTCTCGAAAGAGATTCCGGGAACAGAGTCCACCGGAATCAGAGCCTTAGACTTTCCGGGCTCGTGAGGCAAGGACGCGGCGGGCGGAGTCGACCAGCAGGACGAGACCCGCACCCAGCTGGATGCAGTCCTTGACGACGAGCCTGCCTCTGCCGGACAGGTACGGGAAGCCCAGGTCGGCGTCAGCGGTGCCCTTGGCCGGGGCCGAGACCCAGACCTCCGGGGTTGTCACCAGGAAGCTCAGGGTGATCACCGAGAACCCGACCAGCATGATGGCGCCCAGCATTCCCAATTCGGGGCGGATCCAGTGCAGTGCGAGCAGCGCTGCGATGGCGATTATGGTCACGCCAACGAAGATGGCCATGGGGTAAGTGCCGCCGGCCTCGTTCCAGGCACGGTTCGCCTCAATGAGGGCCCCCTCGGCCCCTTGATGCGCCTTGTAGTTCGCGGGGTCCTTGATGAGCCATTTCATGAAGGGCGAGTTGGCGACGAAGGGGATGATCCCGTCGGCCTCGTACTTGAACCATTTGAGCCCGCCGATCCAGGCCAGCACGACGATCACACCTAACCTGAGCACGGTGAGGGCGAGACGGTCGAGGCGTGTGATCGACTCGGCGACGCGAGCGATGAGCGACTGTTCTTTCGTGTCCTCTGCCATTGTGTTCCTTCGTGTTGCGAAACGTACAAGGCGCGTAAAATACAGGCAGGGTTGATGCGTCGCCAACTGAGCTCAGAGCTCCTGATGGGGCTGGCTGCACCGGACGTGGACTTGTAGGGTTGTTCGGTGACGATTCGCGTGGTGGTTCTGGTATCCGGTTCGGGGACCTTGTTGCAGGCGCTGATCGATGCCATCGCCGATGGGGAGGTGGACGCGCAGGTGGTGGGGGTGGTTTCGGACCAGCCGACGGCCCACGCCTTGGCGCGAGCCTACGCGGCCGGTATCCCCACCGCCATTCATCCGCTGCGCAAGGGGGCGGACCGTGAAGCGTGGGATGCCGAACTGGCCGAGATCGTCTCGGGTTTCGCCCCTGACCTGGTGGCCTCCGCCGGGTTTATGAAGCTGCTGGGGAACTCCTTCCTGGCCCGGTTCGGCGGCCTTACCATCAACACTCACCCGGCGCTGCTGCCCAGCTTCCCAGGCATGCACGGGCCCCGCGACGCCCTCGCCCACGGGGTGAAGGTCTCCGGCGCGACGGTGTTCCTCGTCGATTCCGGCGTCGACACCGGTAAAATCCTCGCGCAGGGAGCGGTCGACGTGCTGGCCGATGACACCGTCGAATCCCTTCACGAGCGCATCAAGGTGGTGGAGCGCCGCCTGCTCGTCGAGACCGTGCGCTCTTGGAACATAAGGATGAGGAATGACTAACCGGGTAGCGATCAAACGGGCTCTGCTCAGCGTCTACGACAAGACCGGCCTTGAGGACTTGGCCGCCAAGCTGCACGAGGCCGGGGTTCAGATCGTCTCCACCGGCTCCACCGCCACAAAGATCGCCGCCGTCGGTGTCCCCGTCACGCCCGTCGAGGAGTTGACTGGATTCCCCGAATGCCTTGACGGGCGCGTCAAAACCCTCCACCCGAAGGTTCACGCCGGCATCCTCGCCGACCGTCGGCTAGATTCCCATGTCGCCCAACTGGACGAACTCGGCGTCTCCCCGTTCGATCTCGTCGTGGTCAACCTCTACCCGTTTGAGGCCACGGTAGCCGCCGGCGCCAGCGTCGACGAGTGCGTCGAGCAGATCGACATCGGCGGCCCCTCCATGGTGCGTGCCGCCGCTAAGAACCATCCCAGCGTCGCCGTCGTCACCTCACCAGGGCAGTACCCCCTGGTCATCGAAGCGCTCGCCGTCGGCGGCTTCACCCTCCAGCAGCGCCGCGACCTCGCTACCGCGGCCTTCCGGCACACCGCCTCCTACGATGTTGCCGTCGCCACCTGGCTGGGCGGCAACGTCGCGACCCCGACCGACGACGCTTTCCCCGAGTGGCTGGGCGCCACTTGGACCAAGCAGCAGTCGCTGCGCTACGGCGAGAACTCCCACCAGGGGGCCGCCTTGTACACCTACCCGCCCGGCCCCGCCGGCATCGCCCAGGCCGAGCTGCTGCACGGCAAGCCGATGAGCTACAACAACTACACCGACGGTGAGGCCGCCTACCGCAGCTGCTACGACTTCGCCGAGCCGTGCGTCGCTATCGTCAAGCACGCCAACCCGTGCGGCATCGCCGTAGGCACGGACATCGCCGAAGCCCACCGCCTCGCCCACGCCTGCGACCCAGTCTCCGCCTTCGGCGGCGTCATCGCCGCCAACCGGCCCGTAACCAAGGAACTGGCCGAGCAGATCAAGGACATCTTCACCGAGGTCGTGATCGCGCCCGAGTTCGAGCCCGAGGCGCTGGGGATCCTCACCGCCAAGAAGAATCTGCGGCTGCTCAAGGCAACGCCTCACACGCACCGCGAGCGCATCCTCCAACCGATCTCGGGCGGGGCCCTCCTTCAGCAGCCCGACCGCATCGACGCACCCGGCGATGACCCGGCCGCCTGGGAGCTCAAAGCCGGCGATGCCGTCGACGAGCAGACCCTAAAGGATCTCGCCTTCGCGTGGCGGGCCTGCAGGGCCGTCAAGTCCAACGCGATCCTGCTCGCCTCAGGCGGCGCCTCCGTCGGCGTCGGTATGGGCCAGGTCAACCGTGTCGACTCCTGCCGTCTCGCCGTCGAGCGCGCCGGCGACCGGGCAACCGGGGCCGTTGCCGCCTCCGACGCGTTCTTCCCGTTCGCCGATGGCCCGACGATCCTGATCGACGCCGGCGTCAAGGCGATCGCGCAGCCTGGCGGCTCCGTGCGCGACCAGGAGACTATCGACCTGTGCGCCGAGCGCGGTATCGCCCTGTACTTCACCGGCATCCGCCACTTCTGCCACTAAGGGGCTGTCATGACCGCACAGCGAATCGACGGCAAGGCCACCGCCGCCGCCATCAAAGCCGAGCTAAAGCACCGCGTCGCGGACCTGCGGGCCCGGGGCATCGTCCCGGGACTCGCGACCGTGCTCGTTGGCGACGATCCCGCCAGCCAGAACTACGTTCGCATGAAGCACCGCGACTGCGAACAGGTCGGGATCGAGTCGATCCGCGTCGACCTGCCCGCCGAAGCCACGGCAGCCCAGCTGGAGGAGGCGATCCTCGGGCTCAACGAATCCGATGCCTGCACCGGCTATATCGTGCAGTTGCCGATCCCGAGGCATCTCGACGAGAACTGGGCATTGTCCCTCATCGACCCCGACAAGGACGCCGACGGCCTCCACCCCGTCAACCTGGGCCGCCTCGTCCTTGGCGAGCCCGCACCGCTGCCATGCACTCCCCGCGGCATCGTCGAGCTGGTGCGTCGCCACGGCCTCGACTGGCGGGGCGCCGAGGTGTGCGTCGTGGGTCGCGGCATCACCGTCGGCCGGCCGCTCGGGCTGATCCTGACCCGGCGCACCGCGAACGCCACCGTCACCCTCTGC
>CAMCJC010000051.1 GCA_945875065.1 uncultured Propionibacteriaceae bacterium
ACCGGTCATCCAGATCTGAGCACTGATCGCGATGTCCGGGTTGCTGTGGGTAAGCACCAGTGAGACCAGGCCTCGGCAGAAGACGCCGATGCCAATGCCCACCAGCACCAGGCGCTGCCCCGGACTGCGGTGTGCACTCCAAGTGAGTAGGTAGGTCAGTGTCGATACGAGCACCGTGCCGACCAGGGCACCGAGCACGGTTCCCAGCGGCCCCAGGCCGAGCACGACGATGGCGACCGATGCGCCCAAGGCCGCCCCGGTAGTGACGCCAATCACGTCGGGGGAGCCAAGGGTATTGCGGGTCAACGACTGCATCACCGCCCCCGCCACCGCGAGACTGGCCCCTACGAAGATCCCGCACACCGCCCGCGGTAGACGCAGCTCGCGCACGATTGGAGCCGCGCTCCCCCCGGCCAGCCCTTCGATCACGTCGCCGATTCCCAGCGGGGTGCTGCCGGTAGTTAGTGCGAGCGGAACCAGCCCTATCAATGCGACGACCAGCAGCATGGTGACAGCGACAGTGCGCGGGTACCAAATGAGCTGCACCGGTCCGAGCGGTAGCAGCCGCCAGCGGGCTCGGTGCGGCGGTGTGACGTGTGTGTTCATGCCATGGTCACTCGTGAGCGGCGGGCGAGGGCGACGAAGAAGGGGGCACCGAGTAGAGCGCACACGATGCCAGCCTGCAGTTCCGCAGGGCGCAACACCACACGTCCCACAAGGTCGGAGACCTGTAGCACTACGACGGAGAACAGTGCAGCGGTCGGTAGCAGCCGGGCTAGACCGCCGCCGACCAGACGTCGGGCGGCTATGGTTGCCGCCAAGCCCAGGAAGACGATTGGGCCCGCCAAAGCGGTAGCGGCACCGCACAACACCACTATCGACAGCCCGCCTCCCAACCAGGCCCGCCGTACCGACGCGCCTAGCGCACGTCCCATCTCCTTCCCGAGTGCCAGAGCGTCGAGGGAACGGGCGGAGGCCACCGCGAGAATGGAGCCGATGACCAGTGCGGTTCCGCCAAGCAGTACCAGGGGCCAAGGACGGGGGGACACCCCACCGGCATCCCAGCCGCGGAAAGCGGTGAAGACCTCGGGATGACCCATCACCAAGGCCGAGGTCAGGGCACCCAGGATGGTGGACACCGCAGCCCCGGCCAGCACCAACCGCACCGGGTCGGCGTTGCTGAAGAAGGCGCCACCAATGAGTAGGACCACTACTCCGGCGGCCATCGCGCCCGCGATGGCCAATAGGATCATCCGTGCCGGGTCATCGGCACGCAGGAAGACGAGCCCACTCACCACGGCCGCAGCCGCCCCCGAATTGATCCCCAGCAGTCCCGGCTCAGCCAATGGGTTGCGAGTCATCGTCTGCACCACCGCGCCTGCCGCACCCAGAGCAAGACCTGCGACGATGGCCACCGCCGATCGCGGCAACCGCATCTGGACTACGATCACGTGATCCTGCTCACCGGGGTCGAAGTGCCACAGGGCATCAGCCACGACGTCCGGGCGAACAGGTTGCGAACCGATGAACAGCGAAAGCAGAGCGAACACCACCACCAACACGACCAAAACCAAGCACACCGGACCGGGCCAACCATGGACCCACGCCACCGCTTGAAGCGGGGGCGTGGGTCGCGTATCAATAGAGTTGTTAGATGGCATGCCCAGCGCGAGTCACTTCTTATAGGCCTCGGCAACGTGTTGTGCCATGTCGAGCGCGCTGTAGTAGTCGAGTTTGAAGGAAGGCAGTCCCAGCGCAACCACCTTGCCACTCTTCACAGCCGGGATGTTGGTATAGGAAGGATTAGACTTCAGCTTGGTGACGTAGGATTCGTCGCCACCTACCAGCAGTAGATTTTCGGACGTGAGCGCCGAGACAGTCGCCTCTTCCGAGAGGAAGGCGAAATCGTTTCGAGTGTTGCCGCCAACGCCGACGTCCTTGCTCGACAGATCGGTGCCGTCCAGAGTGATGCCCAGCTTCTTCAGTATCTTGTCGTGCGGCCCCCCCACCTTGGCGAAGGCCGAGCCCTGTCCTGGGGTGAAGACGATAGCCTGCACTGGATCGCTCGGTGGGGTCATCGATTCTTTAAGGACAGCCAGCTTCTCGTCATACTCCTTGAGCCGTTCGGCGGCGGTGACCTCCTGTCCGGTCACCGTGGCCAAGGTGTTAGTGGCCTCCTCCCAGCCGACCTCGTTGTAGTCCACCGACACCGTCAGCGCGATCCCCGCCAGCTGTGCATAGGATTCAGCCTGGGAGTCACCTCCGCTGGCTGCAACGATGATGAGGTCGGGTTTCTGGGCTATTACAGCCTCAAGATCAAGTTCGCCATTCTTGTAGATCACCGTGACGCCCTTTTCCTTGGCCAGACCCGACCAATGAGTGAAGAAGCCGTTCTCGTCGAACCCCTCGGCATTGGGCGCAGAACCTCCGCTGGCGATTACCGGGGCGTTCAGAGCCAGCAGCGTACCGGTGAGCACCGGCGATGTAGAGACGATTCGCTCGGGCTGTTTGCTGATCGTAGTCTCCCCCAACGGATGGGTGATCGTCCGAGGCCAGGCCCCCCCGCCAGGGGACGATGAGCCTCCCGTAGAAGTAGTGTTCTCACCGGTGGCGCACCCGGTGAAGGGGAGGCAGACACAGGCGCCCAGCGCAGCGATCAGGGAGCGTCGAGACAAGTTCATGTGTTTCCTTGTAGGTCGTTGGAGACGGGGTCCCGAGCGGCCTGGGCCCCACCGGCCCCTGGTCGACGAAGCAGCAAATTCGCCAACCAGCACCGCACGGGATACAAGTCAGCTTAGTGCAGCCTAACCTTAGTAGGCTAGTGTGCTATTAACCTTCGGCCAGAGATCACCACAGGGCGCCTGTGAACACTCATACCCACGGGTCCACAAGGAGAACACCCCCTCGACCACCCGCGACCCTTGTTAAGGTAAGGCAAACCTAACTTCTACCTGGGGGGCGGGCTGACCCGTCGCGACCGAAAGGAAGCCCTCATGACTCTGCCTGACATCATCGACTACCCTCTACCCGATGCTGACTCGTTGCCAGCCGCCGTTGTGAATTGGCAACTGACTCCTTCCCGGTGTGCCCTCCTCGTCCATGACCTGCAGCCATACTTCCTGGCTCCTTATTCCCCAGTCCTGCGCAGCCATCTAGTGGACAAGGCAGCCGCCCTGCTAGAAGCCTGTCGTTCGGCGGGTGTCCCCGTCGCACACACCCATCAGCCCAACGACCAGACTGCGCAGGAACGCGGCCTGCTACTGGACTTCTGGGGGCCGGGACCGAGCAGCACTCACCGGCCAGCACACGAGCACGACGCCCGGCTGTCTCCAGTCGCTGGCGAGGCAGTGATCGTGCGTCGCCGCTACAACGCCTTCCTGGGAACCGAGCTCGACCATTGGCTGCGCGAACGGGACCGCACCCAGTTACTGGTGTGCGGGGTCTACGCCCACATAGGCTGCCTGATGACCTCGGCACACGCCTTCATGACCGAGCGTCAGCCCTTCTTGATAGCTGACGCGACCGCCGACTTCACCGCCCAGGAGCATCGCATGGCACTGGAATACGTCGCATGCCGACTCGGTGTAGTCACCACTACGAACGCCGTGCTGGACCTCCTGGGGTCCAGCACCGCGGCACCAATGGCCTCGGATGAAAGCCTCACCCAGGTGCGTGCTCGTGTCGCCAGGCTGGTGGACCTCGACCTCAGCCAGGTCGGGGCAGATGACGACCTAGCCGCTCTGGGCCTGGACTCAATGCGTCGGATGCGGCTGGTGGATGACTGGTCGGCAGTTGGCGCCAAAGTGGACTTCATGGATGTGGCGCTGGCCCAGACCTGCTCCGATCTGCACGACTTGCTGCAAGGCGGCGAGCGGGCCCAGGCATGAAAGAGGGCCCCGTCACCATCAGGTTGTCTGAGGCACAGCAGGGTCTATGGATCGCCGAACAGGAACTGGACGACCCCACAGCTTTCGGCTGCACCGAAACCATCCGCCTCAGTGGACCGCTCGATCCTGAGCGTTGGCGGACCGCCGTCGCCCATGCTCTGCACGAAACCACCGCAACACGAGTCGCTCTGGTAGATGACGAGCAGCCTCGTCTGGTACTACTCGACCAGTGTCCGGTGAGTCCAACTTCGGTGGACCTGCGCGGACAGCCCCAACCTGAGATGGCATTGCAAGAGCACCTGGCAACCTGGCAGGCCACGCCCATTGACCTATCCGGTGGCACCGTCACTCACGTCGCCCTGTTCCGTCTGGACGAGCAGGAATGGGCGTGGAGTTGGCGCGTGCACCACCTAGCGCTCGACGGCTTCGGGTTTGCCTTGCTCGCCCGCCGCGTCGTCCGAGCTTGGGACGAGGCTTCCGGACGGTTACAGCCCGGCAGCCTGCCTGGTGACCTCGACGCTTTCATCAGGCTCGCGACGCAGAAACCGCCCGCTCTCCCCGACGACAGTGCGCTGGCTCATCGACACGCCATCGATCTCGGCACCAGTGGTCCTCGCCCTGGCCAGGCGGGGGCTGGTAGCACGCATCGGGTCGTATGGGATATGCCCGGGCGGATGCGCCCCGAAGAAGCGCTCGCCGCTATAGCCCGTGCCGTGCACCGTGCCTCCGGTGCTACCACCTGTTCTATCGGCCTGTTCACCGCCGCCCGCACCAGCCGTGAGGCTCTCCAGACACCGACCTGCCTGCAAGACGTGGTTCCGGTGCTCGTCGAAGTCGACGCTTGGACCTCCCAGGACCAGTTGCAGGAGCGAGTAGCCGACAGCATGCGGAAGGCGCTGACCACCGCAGGCTGCCGCCAAGAACGCCGCCTCCGGGCGCTGGGAGGAGCCCCCCTGGCCGATGTCTGGGCCAATATCGTCCCCTTCGACCAAGAGATTCGGCTGGGCCAGGCCGTTGGCCACGCCATCAGCGATTGGGAAGGGCCGGTCAGCGGCCTCACCGTAGGGTTACGCCCCCGGCAGGACTCCACCACGCTGGTGGTCGAAGCACCCGACCACGACCCCCGTGAGGTAGTCGAAGGTTTTGCGGCTCTGCTGCGTGAGATCCTAGGTCACTCGGATCGTGACGCGGACACCCCCGTCCCGGCAACGGTGACCGCCCTGCCCGATTCCCGTCTCGACGACGAAGCAGTACGGAGCCTGCTCACCTGTTCGCCCACCGCACGGCTCGTCGCTCCCGACGCCACACTCGACGCGACTGCCCTACACGACCGAGTGGCCAGCCTGGCGCACGCCCTAGTCGATGCCGGAGCGGACGGCGATCACCCAGTGGTGTTGGCCCTGCCCCGGGTGGCCGACGCGATCGCCGGCCAGTTGGCGGCCCTCCAGATGGGTATCCCCTTCGTGACCGCTGACCCGGAGTTGGGTCTTGCGCACCTTCAGGATGTGGTAACGCGCAGTGGAGCCGTCGCCGTGCTCCACCACCCCGCACCCATCGACCCGAGCGAGCCAGCCCCGATTTGGCGGAGCATCGACCCCCGTGCCCTCGCCACCAGGCACACCGCGCTGCCGAGACTGCGCCGGCCTGCCCGGCCTTGGGATACCGCCTACGTGATGTGGACTTCCGGCTCCACCGGCCGCCCCAAGGGGGTCGTTGTAACACGGGCCAACCTGGCCGCGCTGGTGCGGCGCCATGTGCGCTGCCTGCACCCCGTCTTAAACAGCAGTCCCGACACCACCGACCCGGGCATCACCGCTCGCGTGAGCCACAACCACCCTTTCACCTTCGATTCCGCGTTGAGCCCCTTGGCGGCTCTACTACGCGGGGCCGAGATGCATCTAACCCCGGAGCACACCACCGGTGACCCCGCCGCGCTGGCATGCTTCTGCCTGGAGCATCGAATCGACATGCTCGATGTCTCCCCCGCAGTGCTGGCCCCTATGGTCGAGGACGGCCTACTTGAGGACCCCCGCGGCCCGCGACTGGTGGTGGTGGGTGGTGACGCCTGCCCCACCGGTCTGTGGGACCGGCTGGCTTCCGCACCGGTGTCCGCTTGGAATGCTTACGGCCCTACCGAAGCCACCGTCGATGCCACCGGCACTTGGATCGAGGCCGGCAGCACACCCCACCTCGGTGAAGCGCTGCCAGGAGTAGAAGCACGGGTGTTAGATGCCAGTCTGCGGCCCTGCCCAGATGGTGTAGCCGGTGAGCTTTACCTGGCCGGCGATGGAGTCGCCGAGGGCTACCTGAACGCGGCTGCCCTGACTGCCGAGCGTTTCGTGCCCGACCCTTGGGGGGTGATCGGTTCACGCATGTACCGCACTGGCGACCTGGTGCGCCGCAGCCCCGGCGGGCTACGCTTCCTGGGGCGCACCGACGCCCAGATGAGCATTCGAGGTAGGCGTGTGGAGCCGGGAGAGGTGGAGGCGGTATTGGACCGCCTGCCCGGCGTTGCCAGGTCGGCGGTTCGCCTGGTGCCTGGGCCGCACGGTCCGATTCTCGTCGCCGCAGTAGTGTCCAACATCAAAGCCGATGAGCGATGGCGGCGCGAGACACTTGAATCGGCCCGCGCAGCTCTGCCCCCCGCTCTGCATCCAGCGGCGCTGATGGTGCTCGACGCACTACCCCTGACCGACCGCGGCAAGCTGGATCGCGACCGCCTGCCGATTCCCGAGCTAGGCACCGACGAGGATTCAGGGGCGCTGGTGGCCCCGGAGGGCCCGTTGGAGGAGCATCTGGCATCCCGGGCCGCCGAGGTGCTGGGCCAGGACCGGGTGGGCGCCGACAGCGATCTGCGATCGTTGGGCCTGCACTCGCTGGCCAGTGCCCGGCTGGTGGCTCTGCTGCGCGCCGACTTGGGTGTGCCGGTGCGAGTGGCCGATGTTGCGGCGTACCCGAGCGTACGCGCGCTGGCAGCCGAACTCATCCGCCGCGGCGCCACCGGAACACCCCCAGAAGAACACACCGTCGAGCTGCAGGCCCCAGAGTCACCCCAACCCGCCAGGCCCGCTCAGGCCAGGCTGGTCTACCTGGAGGAGACCGACCAGGTGCAACCAGCCACCTACGTGGTGCCAGTGGAACTCACGCTGCACGGCGAACTCGACTGGGCGGCCCTGCGTCAGGCCTTGACCGACGTGATAACCGCACACCGTGCCCTGCGAAGTCGGTTAGTGACGCGTGATGACGTACTGCTGCAGGAACCTGTGCCGGCCGAGCAGGTGGCCGCCCTGCTCCAGATAACCGAACCGGGGCCAGCCGGCGGCGAAGAGTGGACAAACTGGGCACGTCGTGGTTTCGACTTAGCCCGTGAGCTGCCGATCCGAGTCGCGCTGGCTAGTAACGGCGATGAACACCGGGTGCTGCTGTGCCTGCACCATGTCGCCGCCGACGGCGCCTCCATCGGGCCACTTCTCAAGGATTTGACGACGGCCTACACGGCCCGGCGCGCGGGCCACGAACCCGCCGGTCTGGGCGGTGACCGACCGGGCATCGCTCCTGCCATCAAGGTGAATGAGGCCGACCGGGAGGCCGATTTGGCTGCCTGGCGTGAGGAGCTGTCCGGCGCACCGGCCACCACCAGGCTGCCCTTGGACCGACCTCGCCCCAGGCGCCGTAGCGGTGTCGGCGACCAAGTAACTAGCGCCCTTGACCAAACAACCACCCGGTCGCTGCGCGCAGTGGCCAACCAGACCGGAGGCACCCTGTTCAGCGTGCTGCACGCCGCTCTGGCCGGATTGCTCACCCGCTGGGGAGCCGGCGACGACGTCGTCCTGGGTGCGGTGCTGTCAACCCGCAGCCCCGACGATGAGGCGGTCGGCTTCGCCGTCGACACCGTGCCACTGCGCACTGACCTGTCTGGACGCCCCAGCTTCGCGGAGCTGTGCCACCGGGTGGCTATACAGGACCTGGCTGTCTTCTCCCGGGTGTTGGACTCCAGGCTGGGCCTGGACGATATCGTCCGAGCGGTGAACCCGGCCCGGGACAGTCGCTATCACCCGCTCTTCCAGACCGTATTGGTGCTGCAGGAGCCCGAAGAAGTCCCGGACCTGTCAGCAGTCGGTTTATCCGCTAGCGTGCAGACCCTGCCGACTGGTACGGCCAAGTTCGATTTGACTTTGGAGGCCACCCCGACCCTGCGCGACGGTGACGAATGGCTGGACCTGCGCTGGGAGTACGCCACGGATGTCCTCGACGCCACCACCGTGGCTCGGCTCGATGCCAGCTTCCATCACCTGCTCTCCGCTTGGATCGCCCAACCTGACGGCAGCCTGTGGGACCCCGCGCCCTCCTTTGATGCGGTACCGCCGCGCTCCGCCTCGGCACCCGACAGCCCCATGCCTTGGGGCCCCGAGGTACGAACCCTCGCCGACGCCTGGCGCGAAGCGGTGAAGCGCCACGGCGCCCGTGTCGCCCTGACCGAGGATGATCGGAATCTCAATTACGGCGAGGTGCACGCGGCCGCCGAAGAGCTGGCCGGTCGCCTGCAGGCCGCTGGGGTGTGCCATGGTGACCTCGTCGCCTTGTCACTGGGCCGTGGAAGTTGTCAAATAATCGCGATCCTCGCCACCGTACTGGCCGGAGCCTCCTACGTACCCTTAGACCCCGCCTACCCAATGGAGCGGCTGGCTCTGGTGCTCGACGACTCCCGCCCACGTGTCCTGGTGGTTGACACCCGCCAGGAGGGCACCGACGACGTGCGGCGGGCCGCCGCCCAGTTGCACATCCCCGAACTAGACCTTGGCGAGACGACCCGTGAGCAGCAGCCCCAATCCCGGTCGGCCCTGTTGGCGGGCGCGGGTGACGACATCGCCTACGTCCTCTACACCTCTGGTTCCACGGGACGTCCCAAGGGCGTACGGGTGACCCACCACGACGTGCTGAGGCTGTTCGAGACCAGCCGTGACCTGATCCCCTGCGGTCCCGACGACGTGTGGACGATGTTCCATTCATACGCCTTCGACTTCTCAGTGTGGGAGATGTACGGCGCGCTGCTGCACGGCGGCCGGCTGGTGGTGGTACCGCACCAGACCACCCGGGACCCGGCGGCCTTCGCCTCGCTAGTAGACCGCGAGAGGGTCACCGTGCTGAACCAGACCCCGTCCGCGATGACTCACTTCATCGCCGAGGCCACCCGCCCAGACAACGGCCTTGGGTTCGCGAGCCTGCGCACCGTTGTACTCGGAGGAGAGGCCCTCGATCCGCGCACCCTGCGGCCGTGGTGGGAGTGTCACGGGAGCCGCGTCAAGGTGGTGAACATGTACGGCATCACCGAGACCACCGTGCACGTGACGTATCGCGCGGTGAGTCCCGACGACCTCGCTGGTAGCCCGGTAGGCGTGGCGCTGCCTGACCTGTCGGTACGCCTACTCGACGAGGGACTGCACCCGGTGCCGCCGGGTGCAGTCGGCGAGATCTACGTCGCCGGCCCGGGCCTCTCCGAGGGCTACCTGGGCCGGCTCGGACTCACCGCTACGCGCTTCGTGCCCGACCCTTGGGGTCCTCCGGGGAGCCGGATGTATCGCTCGGGCGACTTGGCGGTGGTCGACGCGCACGGCTCGCTGGACTTCTGCGGACGTGGGGACGACCAGGTGCAGCTGCGCGGCTTCCGGGTGGAGCTAGGCGAAGTGGAGGCGGCGCTAACTGCCGTCGACCAGGTGGCCGCAGCGCATGTCGTAGTCCACGAGGAGGGCACCGACCAGGCGGCCCTGGTGGGTTATGTAACCGGACCCGACCCTGCCGAAGCCGATCCAATGCAGATCCTGGCGGCGGTGCGGGCCCAGGTGCCGCCTCAGTCAGTCCCTTCGACGGTAGTGGTGCTGGAGACCTTCCCGCTCACCGTCAACGGTAAGCTGGACTCCGCTGCCTTGCCGCGCCCTGAGACTGCCCGGCGCAGCGCTAGCCGAGCCCCCAAGCCGGGCCTGGAGGAGCAGGTGGCACGGGCTTTCGCGGCGACGCTCGGCGTCGATGGAGTTGGGGCGACAGAAAGTTTCTTCGAGATCGGTGGTCATTCCCTCACGGCCGTGCGGGCCCTGCGTCGTCTGGAGCAGGCAACCGGATCACGGGTGAGCATCGGCACGCTGTTCGCCCATCCGACGCCCGAGTCTCTGGCCGCCCACCTGCAGGAGTCCTCCGGTACCACCTCGGTCACACACGATCTAGCAAGTCTGCTGGTGTTAAGGCCGGTAGCAGAAGACGTGACGAAGCCTCCGAGGCCCGGCGTCTTCTGCCTCCATCCCGCAGGGGGGCTGGCTTGGTGTTACAGCGGGTTGGCCGCCCACCTGCCATCCACAGTGGCGCTGTGGGGACTGCAGGCACGTGGCTTGTCCGGTGGCCCCACGCCCTCAAGCCTGGGAGAGATGTCCCAAGACTATCTAGACCAGATACTGGCCGCCCAGTCCGAGGGCCCCTACCATTTACTCGGCTGGTCATTAGGCGGGATGGTGGCCCACGAGGTGGCGGTACGGCTCCGCGAACTCGGGCACGAAGTGGGACTGCTAGCCCTGCTGGACGCCTACCCCTCCGAGGGTTTGGCCGCTGGTGAAGAACGCGAGGCAGCCGATGCCTACAGCGCCCTGCTGGCGATGGCCGGCATCGACGACCGGGAACTGGTGGCTGAGCTAAACCGTCCTCTGGTGCTGGACGACTGCGTCGCTGCGCTGCACGCCAGCGAGGGGCCAATGGCTGACCTCGACCGCAGCGCGATTGAAACCCTGCGCAGCACTTATGCGGCTACCGCCGCCATCCTGACCACGCACCAGCACCGTCATTTCGACGGCACGATGCACTTCTACCGTGCGGCACGAGGCGGAGCCACCAACGACGGGCATTCGCCGGAGCAGTGGCGTGACCTAGTAAATGAGCTGCGGGTAGTTGACGTTGACGCTAACCACCGGCAGATGACTCGCCCGGTGCCGTTGGCGGCGGTGGGTCGCGACTTGGCCCAGCTGTTACAGGGGCAGCCGTGACGGACCTGTCTCAGCGCGAGCCCGTCGATCAAGCCCGGAGCGGGCCAGCAGTAGTGCTCGCATTCCTGGCGGCGATGGCCCTGAACGGCTTGGACGCGACCATCGTTACCCCCGCCCTGCCCCGCATCGCCACCGACCTGGGCGCAGGGCTAGGCAGGGCAACTGCCGTCGAATGGGTCTTTCTGATAGCCGCCGGGCTTGCCTTACCAGCAGCGGGCTGGGCGGGGAACCGTTTCGTGCCTGCCCGGGTGCTGGCGGTCTGCTCTGCGGTCTTCGCGGTGGGTTGCGTGGTGGCTGTACTAGCCCCCACGCTGGCTGTGCTGGTGGCGGCCCGAGCCGTGCAGGGCATCGCATCGGGCCTGATGGTTCCGGTGGGATTGGTGATGGCCTATGGCGGTGCCACTGGGGCCAACCGGCTGCGCATCGCCCGGTGGACCACGGTTCCCCTGACCCTGGTGCCGATGCTGGGCCCGTTGATAGGCGGTTCGCTGACGCAGTACCTGGGCTGGCGTTCCATGTTCGTGCTGCTGCTCACGGTGGCGTGTGTGGTGTGCGCCAGCACGTGGTGGGTGGGCCGCGGGGGCGTTGTTACAGTGCCCGGTGAAAGGCTCGACATGGTGGGGCTGGTGCTGGTCGGCGGTGCACT
>CAMCJC010000052.1 GCA_945875065.1 uncultured Propionibacteriaceae bacterium
CGTCCGTCAGAGGTAGGTGTCCGGAGGTTTTGTCGGGAGGCTTGACGATGACTGAGTCGTGGGAACCCACTCAGACCACTGTTGATGCTGCCACGCCGAGTGGCGACGGCGAGCGGGAGTGGTCGGCCACGACGTTAGACGACGCGGCCTCCGCGACGACGCTGGATCAGCCGGCTGATCCCTTCGTCGCGATTCAGCTGCCTCCGGGCCTGGCAGCCGACTATGAGCTGCTGGAACGGCTCGGTGGCGGCGGCGAGGCCGTCGTCCACCGGGCTCGCGACCTGCGGGTCGGCCGCGACGTCGCCATCAAGGTCTATCTGGGCGCGGTGCCGGAGGCGCGGTTCGAGATCGGCGACGAAACGCACCGGCGGTACTTCCCGCACGAGCATGCGGTCGACCTGTACGAGCGGCGCAGCGAGGCCGGCACCTACGTCGAGGTGATGGAGTACTGCCCGGCGGGCACCCTTGCGGACTACGTCGCCGGGCGGCAGCTCGGGCACGACGAGATCGTTGCGGTCGTGGCGGAGATCGCAGCCGCCATCGATGCCATGGGCACGTGGCGGCACGGCGACATCAAGCCCCAGAACATCCTCGTGCGCAGCCGGAGCCCCCTTGACCTTGTCCTGACCGACTTCGGCCTCACCCAAAACCTCGGCGAGCGGGCCCGAGTCACCACCGTCGGCCACGGCACCCGCCTCTACCAGCCGCCCGGCACCGGCCATTCGGCCCGCAAGAGCGACGACTGGTGGGCGCTCGGCATCATCGTCGCCGAACTAGCCGCCGGCCAGCACCCGTTCGCCGGCCTGTTTGGGGCGTCGTTCAACGAGGAAGTCCTCCGTGACTTCCTCATCCACAACCCCGTCCCCACCGACCACCTCGCCGATCATCGCGTTCGACGCCTCGTCCAGGGCCTGCTGATCCGCAACCCCGATGAGCGCTTCGGCTACGACGAGGTCCGCGTCTGGCTCGACGGCGATCTCCCGCCCCTGCCCGCGGACGTCGTCGCGGCCAGCCCTGCGGCCCTGCCGCCGCTGAACTTCCAGGGCACCCTGTACCGCGACTACGCCTCCCTCGCCGAGGCGATCCGTACCAGCCCCCGCTGCTCCGAAGCCGGTGGTGGTGTCACCCTGCGCGCGATCATCGGGTGGACCGAGGGCACGCCGCTGCACCGACAGGCGCGCAACATCGCATCGAACCAGTCGACCCTGAAGGGGCGCCTAACGGCCTGCCTACTGGCTGCGCTCCTGGCTGGCGACGGCAGGGCAGTGTTCTCGGGCGTCGACCTCACCTCCCCCGAGGGCCTGGCCGAGGCGGGCGGCAACCCGGAACTGCTCGCCGAGATGCTTGAGAACCACGTTCTCGAGCGCTTCAGCGAGATCCTCGACAACTCGCAACTCGCGCGCATCGCCCAGACCTGGCGGGACCACTACGAGCGGGCCTACCGCCTCGTCCCAGACTTCAATCGTGGCGGCTCCGTCGTCCCGACGATCCTCGCCCACGCCTGGCGCCTTGCCATCAACCCCGCCTACGCCGCCGAGCTGCACGCCGCCGCCGATGCCGCAGCCGACACCAAGGACATCGAGCTGGCCGACTGGCTCCAACCCCTGCTCGAGGCCCGCGACAGCCCTGCCGCCGACGTAGCGCTCCTGGTATCCATGCCCCGGGCCGAGGTGATCATCGCCGCCAAACAGGAGGAGCGACGTCGCGAGCAGGCCGCCGAACAGCAGCGACTTGAGCAGGAACGCGAGCGCCAGCGCGAGGAAGAGGAGCGGCAACGGCAGGAACGCGAACGGGAGGCCGTCCAGCGGGCGGAGTTCAGGGCCCGGCGGAAACGATCCAACCTGTTGGGTCTGAGCTGGCGCGTGGCGATTCTGCAGGTGTCGTGGTTGATCTGGATCTCGCTGCGAGGATGGGCTCGCGGGGATTCCTTGGCCGAGATGGTGCCTGCGGTCGTCGCAGTGGGAATCGCGACCTTAGCCGGTGTCATAGCCCTCGTGGCATGGATCGCCGCAGAGGACTGGTTCAGTCCGGGCACCGTTGGGGTCTTGAACGCGGTTGGCTTCCTAGCCGGGACCGTCGAGACGGCCCTAACCCCAGCGCACGAGGGATTCTGGTGGCCGTTCTCGCTGCTGCGGGTCCTGGGGGTTGGTGCCATCCCGTACCTCTATGCTCCGTTGATCAGCTTGCTCCTCACCTTGGGTTATGTCCTGGTCATCTCCAAGAGAGCGCCTCGGCGGCGTATCCACGTCCGCTACCAGAACGCCTACTGGGCTCCCCTGTTCCTCCCCGGTCTGGCCTTAGTTCCTGATGTTGCGCTTGGCTTCTTCACCTCTGGCAGTTCACCGCAAGCCATGGGGGTGTGGCTGACGGAACTGTCGGAGCTAGCCGTCCTGCTGGCGACCGTCGCCTTGGCCGCCCTGCCCTTGGTCCGTTTCAGCGAGGGGTTGAGCGTCGTGCTTGCTGTTGGATGCCTGGCCCTAACGACCATCCTGATAGCCGTCCGGTTCGCGGACGACACCCACCTCATGCTGGCGGAAGTGGCTCAGTGGATCTGGGGTACCTTCCACATCCAGCCTAAACCCGGGACGCTCGGCTGGTGGCTCACTGCCCGCCCCATCGGCATGGGCCTCACGTTGGAGCTCATCATCCTGGCGTTCGCCTACCTCTGCCTGGCTTACGTCCGGTTCTACAAGGAAAGGAACGCGACCTAGAGCGACACCTCCGCTGGGCTTAGTCGGCGCTTCGGGGACGTGACGACGTCGATGACGGCCACCGTCACGTTGTCGGGGGCGCCGCCTTTCAGCGCGGCGGTGACGAGGCGGGTGGAGGCGTCGTCGCCTTCGAGGAGGCACTCGATGTCCGTGTCGGACACGACGTCGACTAGGCCGTCGCTGCACAGCAGCAGGCGTTGGCCGGCGAGCAGGTCGAGGTCGTAGCAGTGCACGTCGAGCGGCTTGTCCATCGGGCCGAGGGCCTGGGTCAGCACCGGCAGGTTCGCGGCGACCCGATCGTCGACGGTCAGGGCGGAGAGCTCCGGGTCGGCGAGGTAGGCGCGGGAGTCGCCGACGTGGAAGATCGACGCGGTGCCGTCGGGGCGTACCTCGACGACGACGGCGGTGGTCCCCAGCCCACGCAGCTCGGGGCGCGCCTGGCCGAGGCGGTTAAGGTCGTCGGAGACACGCTGGATGTCGGCGGCGACGTCGTCGCCGGGTTTCGACAGCTCACAGGCGGCGATCTGCGACGCGGTCTCGCCGCCCAGGTGGCCGCCCATGCCGTCGCACACCACGATCCGCAGCGGCTGCTCCACGGTCAGGTTCCAGGTTTGGGGGTCGCCGTGGTCGTGCTGGATAACGGTGCCGGCGAGGGCAGCGGCGTCCTCGTTGTGTTCGCGTTCGCAGCCGACGTCGGTCGCGACCGTGACGTGTAGGGTCAGCTCCATTTCAGTTCCACTTCTCGATTTGCGGCCAGCCGCAGTCGCTGGCCGGGCGCCAAGGGTCGGGGCGCCTGCGGGGTCAGGCGGGCTCCGTCAATGAACGTACCGTTGCGGGAGTCCAGGTCGGTGACCATGACGACGCCGTCGCCCAGCTGCACGGTGCAGTGCAGGCCGCCGATGTTGGTCCAGCCGATGCCCTCCAAGCTCGCCCCGAACGGCGAGTGAGGGGAGCGGCCGATGAGCACCGGCGTTTCCGGGGACAGCGCGACCTCCACCCCCGCCAGACGCAGCACGACCCCCGGGGCCGGCGCGGGTTCGAGAGTCGGCGCCGACCCCGGGGGCGGGGCTGGAGTGATGGCCGCGGGGAGGCACGGCTGAGTCTCGCGAAGGTGGATTTCGCAGAGGGGGCGGTCGTCGTCGAACACCTCGCGGCAGACCGTACAAGTGGTGGCCACTTAGACTCCTCTCCAGGACCTACCCTTCAGCCATACGCCGGCTTGGCGCAGGTCATGGGTCAGGGCCTCCAACTCCCCGGGGCGGGGGATGCCGGTCAGGAACAGCCGCCCGTCCTCGATGGCGAAGTCCAGGGCCGGGCGTTCCTCCCAGGGGCGAGAGTAGCGCTCCCGTCCGAGCTCGGAGACCAGAATCAGCTCCTGATTCGCCGAGCCCATCAAAAAGAGGTCACCCGCCTCGGCCGCGACGAACGGGCCGGCGACGACGGCATCGGCCAACTCGAACAGCCATGGCCAGTCGCTCCACACCTGGGCCGGGTCGCGCCCGGTGAACACGAGGACATCCCAGGTCTCGCCTCGCGCTGTCGCGAGGGGCCGCAGCATCGCCAGCAGGCCGGGCAGTTCGGGCTGCTCGGTGGGTTCGCCGCCGCTGATCGTCACGCCATCGACGCCCTGGGGGAGGGTCAGCAGCCAGGCGGCCAGATCCTCGGCGGGCCAGTCCCGGTCGGCTCTAAACGGCCAGGTATCGACGGCCATGCAGCCGGCGCAGCGCAGCGAACAGCCCTGCGTCCAGATCGTGGCCCGCGTCCCGAACCCGAGGTTTCGAACCGGGTGGGCGAGGCGGGAGATCAGCACGTGGCCTCCAGCTCCCAGTGGCCGTCGGCGGTCTGGGTGAGCGATGTCACGCCGAGCCGCGTGGTGCCGGGCGGGAGCGCGATCAACCCAACAAGCCGGTGTTGCAACGACCGGTTGAACCCGGTCAGTATCGAGCGATTCG
This sequence comes from uncultured Propionibacteriaceae bacterium, assembly GCA_945875065.1. Taxonomy (GTDB): domain Bacteria; phylum Actinomycetota; class Actinomycetes; order Propionibacteriales; family Propionibacteriaceae; genus Arachnia. The sequence continues at coordinate 4,664 of CAMCJC010000052.1, forward strand.
TTACACTGAGCGGCTCGCCGAAGCCGTGGCCTCAGTCGACTCCAGAGGCGATAGCTACGACAACACCCTGGCCGAGGCGTTCAACTCGCTGTTCAAAGCCGAGTGCATCCGTAACTCCGCGATGCGTCCCAAAGGCGGCTGGGCCTCGATCCGAGACGTTGAGATCGCTGTCGCGCAATACGCCGACTGGTTCGACGAACGCCGACTCCACGGTCAGATCGGCATGGTCCCGCCCGCCGAAGCCGAGACCTAATACGAGGCAACACACCACGATCGAATACGATCAACACAACGTCCCTACCGGGGTCGGAGCCAACTAAACGAGTCTCCACGAAACCCGGGACGCTTCACTCTCTGGGATACGGTTTGGGCATGCTGACCTCCTCCCAGCCAACCCCCTCAGGCTAGCCATCTCGAATGTCACCTACCCCTGCAGCAGACCCAGGGTCAGGCTCCCCCACCATCATGGTCGACCATATCGATCTCCACGACCCCGGTATGGCATCGTCCCAGTCCGCGAAGGTGCGGATCGGGATCTGGTGCTTCAGCAGTGATCCGGGCTTGGCGTGAGTGCGGCCCCGCGGCGTCATTCGGGATCGTTCACCAGCCAGCATCCGGCCGATCACGGCCGCCGAGATCTGAGCCAGCAGCTCGGCCTGCTTGTCACTCAGCGCGATCTCGCCCTCTGGCCAGGATCTTGCCAGCTGACGCCTGCAGTACCCAGCAGTGGATCAACGCGGGCAGCAGGTCATCCCCGTAGACCCGGGCGCGGGGCTTGCGCGGCTGGACTGGATTGAGCTGCAGCGCTTCACGCAACGCGGCCCGGGCGTAGACACGGTGTCAGCCAGTCAGTCCCACAGCTCGTCCCGAATCCGGGTCTTGCCCGCCCGATCGGCACTGCGATACGCGAGTGTCAGCTTCTTCGTCGCAGCCTGACGTTGGCGCATCGTCAGCTCCATGATCGATCATGCCCAGATGCGGAGACCTTTAACGTGAGGTAACGAAGTACACAGCCGGAGAAATCACGTGAGGCAACGATCCCGTCGAGGCGGAGGTTTTGGACGAGTCAACTCAAGTAGTTGCCGGTATTACCGGTCGCTGGCTAGACGAGATACCATGTAGAAGTGATCCTTCAGCCCGACCAGGTCGGCGGCGGCATCGCCGCCGCCGATGATTCGAGGTCGTTCAATGCCATCGCTCCACCTGTCCGGTGTGTCCGGCTCCTTCGGCGCACATTTCTTGTTCCGTGACCTAGACCTGACGGTTGCCCCGGGGGACGTTGTCGCCTTGGTGGGGCCCAATGGCGCTGGCAAGTCGACGCTGCTGCGTATGATCGCTGGCCAGTTGCCCGTCGAGGCCGGTGACATCTACACTGTTCCCCGCGACGCTACCGTCGGGTACCTCCCGCAGTCCGTCCCCGATGTCTCGGAGACCATCGCCGGGTACGCTGGGCGGCGCACCGGCGTCACGCAGGCCCTCGCGAGGTACGAGGCGGCGACTGCAGCCCTCGCCGACGGCGTCCCAGGCAGCGATGACGAGTATAGCGCGGCACTCGACCGGTGGCTGGCCCTGGGCGGCGCTGATCTTGACGTCCGCCTATCCGAGACGTTGGCGAGGATCGGTCTTCGAGTCGAGTTGGACCGGCCATTGGGTGCCCTGTCGGGCGGGCAGGCGGCTCGGGCGGCGATGGCCTCAGTCCTGGTAAGCCGCTTTGATGTGTTGCTACTCGACGAGCCGACGAACAACCTCGACGAGCGCGGGCTGGCCGAGATGGTCGCTTTCGTGCGGGGCGTCGATGCGCCGGTTTTGATCGCTTCACACGACCGTCACTTCCTCGACGAGGTAGCCACCAGTGTGCTGGAGCTGGACATTCGCCAGCAGCGGGTGAACGCATTCGCTGGGGGCTGGACCGACTACCGAGAGGCGAAGCAGCTCCAAGTGCGGCAACGTCGCGAGGAATACCAGAGATTTACCAACGAGCGGGATGCCCTGCAGGGCTTCGCACGACGTCAGGAGCAATGGGCCGACAAGGCCCGTGCCGCTGCTCATCAGCACGCTCACGACCCGAACCACATCGGCAAGATCGACTGGACGGTGGTGAACTCCGGCATCAAGAAGCAGGAGCAGCGGGCACGGCGGGCTCGCGATGCGGTAAAACGCCTGGAGGAGCCGGAGCAGCTTCGCAAGGAGTGGGTGCTGCGCTACCACATCGAGGAGGCGCCGACGCCCGCCGATGTGGTCCTCACCCTCAATGAGGTCGTCGCTGCGGCGGGCAGCTTCCGTGTCGGTCCCGTCTCCACCCATGTCCCCGCTGGTTCGCGCGTGGCGCTGGTGGGTGAGAACGGCTCGGGTAAGTCCACGCTATTGCGGGTCCTCCTCGGCGCCGCGCCCGCCAGCGGCCGGGTATCATGGGGTGCTCGGACTAGCATCGGGGTCCTTGACCAAGAACGGTCCGTCGTCAGCGGGGAGCAACCGCTGCTCGACGTAGTCATGGCCGCGATCGGCACGGACGACTACGCCGAAACCCGCACCCTGTTGGCCAAGTTCCAGCTGGGCGCAGAACATGTGATGCGCCCGTGCAGCACCTTGTCACTGGGTGAACGGACCCGCGCAGCCTTAGCCGTGCTCCAGATCCGGCCGACTAACGTCTTGGTCCTCGACGAGCCCACCAACCATGCTGACCTCGAAACCATCGAACAGCTGCAGGCCGCGTTGGAGGGCTTCGGCGGCACGATCCTGATCGTCACCCATGACCGGTCCCTCGTCGACGCCTTGCACGTGGACACCACTTGGACGTTCGTTCGCGACGGAACCCGGGCTCAGATTGATATCAACCGCCACTGAGGCAGGTAACTATTCAGGGAGTAGGTCGCTCGGCGCCGCCCGTCAGAGCGCGACATTACGCTGGCACAACCATCGGGAGCTGGCCTGTCATCCCGCCGCGTTCTCGTGTGTGGTGAGTGGGCGGCAGCCGCGAGGGTCGCGCGGTGGCGGGTGTTGCGTCGATCCACCTCGTCGCGGAGGGCGCCAAGGAGCATGTCGGCGCGCTCTGGGGACTCGGTCAGCGCCGCAGCGACCCGCTCCGCGATCTCCGGGTCCGCGACGTCCTGGCGCGCGACGACCTGCTCAGCCAGGTCCCGGCGTCGCAGCTGCGCGTCATCGACGGGGGTGGTGGGGGCCGTGGGGCCGAGGAGCCGAGGCAGCTCGGGCGAAACGGTGACCCCGCTGATCGCTCGCGCCAGCTGCTGTCGTCCCGCCTCCCGTTCCCGGCGGGCAAGCGCGTCGGCAAGTTCGACGTCGGCCCGCTGAATCAGGGCCTCGATCTCGCGGCACTGTTCCTCAACCTCGGTCGAGTTGCCGTCCCGAGTCCAGAACTCGGCTGCCTTCAGGCCCAGCCGGCGTTGCTGATCGGCGCGCAGGTCGAGGTCGAACAGCAACTCGGAGCGCCGCCGCTCCGCTGCTGCCAGGCGGCTGCGCTCCAGCTGCTCCAGCGTGTAAGTCGTGTAGCCCGAACTCACAGTTCCTCCGTTCCCTGCCCAGCACGCTCCCAGGTCTCACTTCGTAATGACGGACGAATGCGGGCTCCAGCGTCGTCGAGGCGGCGAACGAGACCGGTTGAGACGAGCCGGGTGGGGTCCATGGGCCTTGGCGTGGCACTGAGCACCACCTATCGGCTGGGAGGTCGCGGAAGGCTGGTCCTCCCCGTAGCGCTCCGGGAGGAACTCGGATTGAAACAGGGGATGCGTTGACCGTGACCGTCGTGGACGGCCGGATGGTCGCGTCCACGCCTCGGGCGGCGCTGGCTCGGGTGCGTTCGAAAGTGCGTGGGGCCGGGGTCGTCGTAGAGTTGCTGGCCGATCAGAGGTGGGCTCGAGACTAAGACGGCCGCCCTGCTGTGGGCGAGAAGGCCGACGCTGAGTCTTGCGGATCGCCTGTGTCTGGCTCTCGGGCAGCGGCTGAGCCTTCCGGTGCTGACCGCGGATCGCGCTTGGGGGATGAGACGCCCGTGGTGCAGAGCCGGTGAGTTCGGACCCGTCCGTCAGAAACAGATTGGAGTGGGGTGCTGATCTGGTGCGGGGTCGTGATCCGGGGCGGGCGTTGGAGTTGTTCCGGGAGTCATTGGGGATCGCACGTGGGTTGGTGGAATGGCGGCCGGGGGATCTTCAAGACTTCTGGGACCTAGGAGTGGCCGTCACCCGGCTCGCCTACACCGCTGATCTGGCTACGCGAATCGGGTTTGAGGAGTCCGACGACGAGTAGCCGGGATCGAATCCCGTCAACGGGGCTGGCCAGGGTTCGAGAACTGTCCTTCCCGTCTACCAGTGACGCTCGACGCGGGATCACTCGGAGGCCATGAGGGCCTCGTCGACTGCGTTCGCTGGTGCCGAGGGCACTTGCAACTCAGGCTCGTCCGTCAATACCGGGCGTCGGGTTGAAGGGAGTCGTTGATGTCTGAGCTGGTGTCTCTGCTGATAACCGCAGGACTGCTCATCGGTGTGCTGGCCTTGATGGTTCGGGGTGCTCGAGGAGGGAAAGGTCCTGCCCGAACGTGGAGCGCTTTGAACGACTACGACCTCGAGCATCAGCCGTGGGGAGTTGCGCTGCTGGTCGGTCTGGCGTTGGGAGAGATTGCTCGAGCGCGAGGCGGCGGCATCAACGACATCGGGGCGGTGGCGCTTCTTGTCGGTGTCTGGTGCGGGGTTTCCAAGAAACCCTCCAAGGTGCGCAACTGGGCGACTGGACTCATCGGTGTGGTCGCCTCCATCATCGGCTCGGCTACCTTTGTCGCAGACGCGCACACGACACTGGACCAGTTGATGAGGGGCCTGGTCGTCGGGCTCCTCGGTCTGCTGTTCGGCATGTTCGCGCTCGCTCGTCGCAAACCCTTGCAGGGCCTGACCTGGTTCGCGGCGCTCGACATCGCGGTCTTCTGCACCGGCCCCCTCGGGCAGAGCTGGTTCGAGGGAGGCGGCTGGGAGGGAGCTACCATCGCGCTGGTCGGGTTCGTCGTCGCGATCGTGCTGGCGTTCATGCCGGACTTCGTCATTGAGCTGTTCGCCTTCGCGGCTCTCGTCGCCCAGATTGGGCTGACGGGGACCGGCTACCTGCCCGGGAACCTGATGCACTCGACGGGACCGGTCGCCATCACCTTTGTCGGCTACGCCCTCGCCCTATTCCTGCGTGGCAAGGTGTGGGGACGCTCACAGACGTAGCGACGCCGACGGGGTAGCAAACCTACGAAAAGGTCTCGGCGAACCTACGGATTTCTGCCGACGAAACTACGAAAATAGGTTGGCGAAACTACGAGCCATATTCTTTCCGCATGGTGGAGATGCTGGAGCGGCACGTGCGGGCCATCGGCGAGCAGTACCTGGCGGCCTTTCCCGATCGTCGTGATCGAGGGGCGCGTCAGGTAGGCAAGACCACCCTCGCCCGGCAACTCGTGGCCAACACCGGCGCGACCTATGTAACCCTCGACGGCTACGCGGACCGGGTCCTCAACCGCGATGCCGCGCTGCTCCAGTCCGGTCACCAGAGTGCGTGCCTGCTGGCCCTGATCCGCCTGATCGCAGCCAATCAGGGCGGGGAACTCGTCAAGGCGCGGCTAGCGGAGCAGGCCAGCCTGCCCGCCACCTCCATCACCCCCTATCTCGACGTGCTCAAGGGGATTTTCGCCATCGAGGAATTGCCGCCCTGGGTCGCCAGTCTGGCCGCGCGGGAGATCGGACGTCGCAAGGTTGCGGTCGCCGACTCGGCCTTGGGGCTGTGGTTCGCGGGTCTGACCGTGGCGTGGCTTCAGCCTGTCACGGCCGAGGCGCTCGGGGTCCTTTCGAGGCGTTTGTCGCTATCGAGTTGATGAAGCAGCAAAGTTGGAGTGACCAGGACTTTCGTCTTGCGCACTACCGTGATCGTCGGGGCATCGGGGTAGATGTGATCATCGAGTTGGCCGACGGTACCGTGATCGGGGTCGAGGTGAAGACCTCCTCCACCTACCGGAGCGAATACTTCAAAGGGTTGCGATTCCTTCGCGACGCTCTGGGTGACCGGTTCCGTTGCGGGGTGGTCTTGGGGATGGCCGAGCACGGTTACCGGCTGTCCGACCGTCTCATCGGTCTCCCCGCTGCAGCCCTGTGGGAAATTCAGCCATGACCCACCCCGGCGGCCGCAGCCCAACCGCTCAGTGGTATAAGTCGCGTAGCCGAACTCATATCGCTCCTGTCATCAATCGGGATTGGACGGACGACCCCTGCGCCAGCTCGTGTGGAGGCGGAGAGAGCGGAAGGTTCTGAACAATGCCTCAGACTACGGCGCCGTGAAGGTCGCCCACCATTTCGCGAAGTCGGGGCAGCGATCCAGCAGGGGTGGAAGACCCGCCTCATCAAGGATGGCGTTGCCGGTGACAATCTTCATGTATTCGGGCTCAAGCTTCATGATGCGCTTTGAGGGGCTTGTGGCAGGCCCGTCGTTGACATGTTCTGGGCCACCCGCACGCAAGATGGCTTCCTTAAGCTCTCTAATGCTCCTCGCCTTGAGGTGACTGCATCCGGCACCGGCATCCA
>CAMCJC010000053.1 GCA_945875065.1 uncultured Propionibacteriaceae bacterium
CTCAACGTCGAATAACCTTTTGATCTTGTCATCCCACGCGTACATCGACACCGGCAACGGCCGTGAGTGCGGAGTGTCGCTGAGCATCGCGCCGAGCAGGAAAACCACCGACGGATCGAACTGTTTCACCCGCGCGACCAGATCGCGTGCGAACGAGCGCCACAGCTGACTCGGCTCTGGCCCGACGGCTAGGACCACATCCCTTTCCGGCAGCCTCGCTACCCGTAGCGAGATCTGCGGCCACTGGATCCAGGGGCCGTCCGCGGAGCGCCGCAGGACAGGTCTAGTCACCTGGTAGTCGAAGTATTTTTCGTCGTCGATCACTCCGATTTCGGTGGCTTGGAAATTCTCCATGACGAACAACAGGGCGTCGCTGGCTGCGTTACCGGCGTCGTTCCACCCGCTGAAGGAGATAACGACGGCAGGGTCACGCAGGTTGTCGATCGGAAGCTGTTGCACGGTGCCAGTCTACGGATCGAAGTTGTCACCCAGCCAGAATGTGACTTCCTCAAGTAGGTTTTGGGACTCGCGGTGGGATGTTCTAGGGCTCCGTGCGGCTACTAGGGTGAAGGAGTGACTTGGCGGCTGGAATCTGCACTGGACCGACTCGACCCCCTTCGGCTCGACGAAGCCGCGCTCGATGAGTTGGCATCCAGCGCCGAATCCTGCTGCCTGCACCTAGACTCCGCCAACCGGTTGCCGATAGCTGACGGTGCATTACGGGCCACGGCCTTCGACGGACCGCGCACCCAAGACGATCTGCTGCTCGGTCGACTCGCCGGCCGCATCTGGTGGGTGCGTCGCGCCGCGACGTCAGGTCACGACCTGCGCGACGTGACGCTTTCGGAGGATGACGTGCAGGTGGCGATGGCTGCCTTGGCGCTGGCCGAGTGGCACGAGACCTACCCGGTGTGTCTCAGGTGCGGCGCTCCGACGCGTCCCGAGCGGGCCGGGGCGAGCCGTCGGTGCATCGAGTGCGGTACCCAGGTGTTTCCCCGTATCGACCCGGCCGTAATCGTTGCCGTCACCGACCACGACGACCGGCTGTTGCTCACCCACTCGCCTCACTGGCCGGGCAACCGCGTCTCAGTACAGGCCGGGTTCGTTGAGGCGGGGGAGTCCGCCGAACAGGCCGTCTACCGGGAGGTCAAGGAGGAGACGGGGCTGGCGGTTGAGGAGCTCAGCTTCGTCTCGTCACAACCGTGGCCGTTTCCGCGTTCCCTGATGCTCGGGTTCACCGCTCGGGCTGACGCGGCCGCCTTGAAGCTTGATCCTAACGAGCTCGCATGGGGTGCCTTCTACACGCGTGACGAGATGCGCGCCGCCGTCGCCGACGGACGGTTGAGCCTGCCCGGGCCGGTCTCTCTCGCCATCGCGTTGATCCGGGGATGGCTGGGCTCTGAAAGGTAGGATGGCGCGCCGTGACCAACCTTCGTGACGTCCTGAACACCCGCGTCCTCGTGGCTGACGGTGCCATGGGAACGATGGTGCAGGCGTATCCCGGACTCGATCTGGAGGAGGACTTCCAGGGACTGGAGGGCTGCACCGAGGTTCTCAACGTCACTCGCCCCGACGTGATAGCCGCGGTCCACCGCGCCTACCTGGAGGCCGGGGCCGACTGCATCGAGACCAACACGTTCGGCGCGAATCTGGCGGCGCTCGGCGAGTACGACATCGTCGACCGGCTAGAGGAGTTGGCGGAGGCAGGCGCCCGCATCGCTCGCGCGGTGGCCGACGAGTTCACCGACAAGCCACGATTCGTTCTCGGCTCGATGGGACCGGGTACGAAGCTCCCGACCCTAGGCCACGTCACCTTCGCCCAGCTGCGCGACGCCTATCACCGGCAGGCCGCCGCGATGATCGTCGGTGGGATCGACGCGTTCCAGATCGAGACCTGCCAGGACCTGCTCCAAGCCAAGGCGGCCGTTATCGGCGCCAAGCGTGCCCGAGCCGAGGCCGGCCTGGAGCTTCCGATCCTGGTCAACGTCACGGTCGAGACCACTGGCACTATGCTCCTCGGCTCCGAGATCGGCGCCGCCCGAGCCACTTTGGAAGCCCTCGGCGTGGACGTCATCGGTCTCAACTGCGCTACCGGGCCCGCCGAGATGCGCGAGCACCTGCGTTACCTCGCACGCTCCGCAGCCTGCGGGGTTGGTGCCATGCCCAATGCCGGCCTACCTGAACTCACCCCCGAAGGCGCCGTCTATCCGCTCGGCCCCGACGCGATGACCGAGGCGCTAGCCGCGTTCGTCGCCGACTACGGGCTGAGCGTCATCGGCGGCTGCTGCGGCACCACCCCCGAACACATCCGGCTGTTGGCAGATCGGTTCAGCGGCCTTAAGGTCGCGGCCCGCGACTTCCAGGCGGAGCCGGCCTGTTCATCGCTCTACGTCGAGGTGCCGTTCCATCAGGATCTGGCTTATCTCAGCATCGGGGAACGCACCAACGCCAACGGTTCGAAGGCGTTCCGGGAGGCGATGCTCGCCGGGCAGTGGGACGAGTGCATCGAGATCGCCAAGGGCCAGGCTCGCGACGGCGCGCACGTCCTGGATCTGTGCGTCGACTACGTCGGGCGCGACGGCACGTCCGACATGACGGAATTGGCAGGGCGTCTCGCGACAGCAGTGACGCTCCCGATCGTCATCGACTCCACCGAACCTGCTGTGCTCCAAGCCGGGCTCGAGGCACTCGCCGGTCGGTGCGTGATCAACTCGGTCAACTACGAGGACGGCGACGGCCCGGGCTCCCGCTACGGCCGCATCATGCCGCTGGTCGCCGAGCACGGCGCCGCCGTAGTCGCTCTGACGATCGACGAACAGGGACAGGCTCGTACCGCGGAGTGGAAGGTTCGCGTCGCCTCCCGCCTAATCGACGACCTGACCGGCAATTGGGGGCTGCGGGTCGGTGACATCCTCGTTGACTGCCTGACCTTCCCGATCGCCACGGGACAAGAAGAGACCAGACGTGACGGCATCGAAACGATTGAGGCGATCCGAGAGCTCAAGCGCCGCTACCCGGGGGTGCGCACCACTCTCGGTGTCTCCAATGTGTCGTTCGGCCTCAACCCAGCCGCCCGGGTCGTGCTGAACTCGGTGTTCTTGCACGAGTGTGTGGCCGCTGGACTCGACTCCGCAATCGTGCACTCGGCGAAGATCCTGCCGATGGATCGCATCCCCGAAGAGCAGCGGCAGGTAGCGCTCGACCTGGTGTGGGACCGCCGCACCGCGGATTACGATCCGCTGACCCGTTTCCTGGAGTTGTTCGAGGGCGTGACCGCGTCTTCGGTGAAGGCCTCGCGGGCCGCGGAACTGGCCGCCTTGCCACTCGGTGAGAGACTACAGCGCCGCATCGTCGATGGTGAGTCCAAGGGCCTAGCGGCGGACCTCGACGAGGCCCTCAAGACCCGCGCGGCCCTCGACATCATCAACGAGGACCTCCTGTCCGGTATGAAGACCGTGGGCGAACTCTTTGGTTCCGGCCGGATGCAGCTGCCATTCGTCCTCCAATCCGCCGAGGTCATGAAGGCGGCCGTCACGCACCTAGAGCCGTTCATCGATAAGGATGACAACGCCAGCGGGAAGGGAACGCTGGTGCTGGCTACGGTCCGCGGCGACGTTCACGATATCGGCAAGAACCTCGTCGACATCATCGTCTCCAACAACGGCTACACCGTGATCAACATCGGGATCAAACAGCCGATCCAGGCAATCGTCGATGCGGCAGAGGAGCATGGGGCCGACGCGATCGGCATGTCCGGGCTGCTCGTCAAATCCACGCTCGTGATGAAGGACAACCTGGCCGAACTCAACCGCCTTGGCCTAGCGGAGAAATACCCGGTGCTCCTCGGCGGCGCTGCTTTGACGCGCGCATTCGTCGAGCACGACCTCAACGACATGTTTGACGGTGAAGTTCGCTACGCCAGGGACGCGTTCGAGGGCCTGGCACTCATGGATGCCGTCATGGCGGTCAAGCAGGGCGTTCCCGGGGCCAAGCTTCCCGAGCCGAGAAAGCGCCGCTACGCGAAGGTCGAGGTCGCCGAGAGCGGCGAAATCGACACCCGCGCCTCCGATGATGTGGAGCGTGGCCTGCCCGTACCGGTCCCGCCGTTCTGGGGCAGTCGGGTAGTGCGCGGAGTGCCCGTCGCTGACGTCGCCCGCTGGCTTGACCACCGTGCCACGTTCCTCGGTCAGTGGGGTCTCAAGCCCAGCAAAGACGGCCCGGACTACGACGAGCTCGTCGAGGCGGAAGGCCTGCCGCGCCTGCGCATGTGGCTGGATCGCATCACCACCGAACAGCTGGCGAACTTCTCCGTCGTATACGGCTACTACCCGGTCCGCTCTGAGGGCAACACCCTCGTCCTGGGTGCCCCCGACGATCCGGCTCGCGAACTGTACAGGTTCGAGTTCCCGCGCCAGTCGCGAGGCAAACGGCTTTGCCTGGCCGACTTCTTCCGCAACGCCGACGAAGCCTCCGAGCACGGACCCGACGTGCTGGCGCTCCAACTGGTGACGATGGGCAACGAGGTGGCGAACGCCACGAAGCAGCTGTTCGAGGGCAACTCGTACCGCGAGTATCTAGAACTCCACGGGCTGTCAGTGCAGCTGACCGAGGCCCTCGCCGAACACTGGCACCACCGGATTCGCTTGGAGCTCGGGCTCGCCGGCGACGAAGGTACCGTCGAGTCCGCGATCCGCGACCAGGCGTATCGCGGCTCCCGCTATTCGTTCGGCTATCCGGCCTGCCCCGACATCTCTGACCGCCGCAAGCTCGTTGACCTGCTCGACCCGTCACGCATCGGCGTGCTGCTCTCCGAGGAGCTTCAACTCCATCCCGAGCAGTCCACCGACGCCCTCGTCGTCCACCACCCGCAGGCCAAGTATTTCAACGCCAACTAGAAGGAGCACGATGACCCGCCCAGCCGCAATGCAGGCGGTGCTGTTCGACTTCGACGGCACCCTCATCGATTCCGAGCCGATGTGGTGGGAGCACGAGAAGGACATCCTCACCCGACACGGCATCGCCAAACCCACATCCTGGTACTACGGGCACAAAGGCCAGCCCGCGCCTGTTACCGCCCTCGAGATCTCCGAGCTCCTAGCCGGGGTGATGAGCCCCGATGAGGTCCTGGAAGAGCTGGAATCTAGGATCTGCGAGCGCTACGCCGCCGGCGAGTTTCCATGGCTGCCTGGCGCCCGTGAACTTTTGACCGCCGTGCACGGCCGCGGCATCCGGTGCGTCGTCGTAACCGCCAGCGCCAAGCGGATCATGCAGACCGTCGCTGCGTCGCTGCCACAGGTCGAGTTCATTGTCGACGGCAGCGACGTTACGCGCAGCAAACCCGACCCTGAGTGCTACCTCCAGGCGATGGACCGCCTCGGGCTCACCGCCGACGAGGTGTTGATCATAGAGGACTCCCTGCCAGGCACGACCGCTGCCACCGCCAGCGGCGCACCCGTGTTGGCGGTCCCGACCACTCCCGACGTCGGTCCCGCACCGCGTCGCCTGCTCCGCCCCGAGGGTCTCGAAGGGCTGAGCGTCGACGACCTCGAAGAAATCTTCAGGAGCCTAACGTGAACCTATCCGGAGTGCGCACCGGCCCACTGCTGGTGGGAGAACGCGTCACCCTGACCGACCCCAAAGGGCGTCGCAAATCCCTGGTGTTGAAGGAGGGGGCCCTCTGGCACACGACCAAGGGGGCTGTCAGCCACGACGACCTCATCGGCGGTCCCGAGGGCGTCACGGTACGCTCGGTCGGCGGCGTCGAATACCTCGTCTTGCGCCCCATCCTCAGCGAACACATGGTCTCTATGCCACGCGAAGCCGCCGTCATCTACCCCAAGGACGCAGCCCAGATCCTCATGTGGACCGACATCTTCCCGGGCGCCCGGGTCCTTGAGGCTGGCGTCGGTTCCGGAGCCCTGACCTTGGCGCTGCTGCGCGCGATCGGCCCCGAGGGCCGGCTGCACTCCTACGAGCGCCGCCAGCAGTTCGCCGATGTCGCTAAGACCAATGTCGAGAACTTCCTCGGTGGGCCACACCCCGCCTGGGAGCTCACGGTGGGCGACCTAGTCGATGTAATCTCCAACGAGCCGATCGACCGGGCCATCCTCGACATGCTCGCCCCGTGGGAATGCCTAGACGCGGTGGGCCAGCGACTCATTCCCGGCGGCATCGTGTGCTGCTACGTCGCGACCACAACCCAGTTAGGGCGCGTGATGGACACGTTCCGTGCCCACGGCGGCTTCACGGAGCCAACCGCCATCGAAACCACGGTGCGCGATTGGCACGCCGAGGGCCTCGCCATCCGCCCCGGCCACGGCACCTCCGCACACACCGGGTTCCTGGTGCTTTCCCGCCGCCTCGCGCCAGGGGTCACCGCGCCGATGCGCAAGCGTCGCCCCGCGCCCGGCGCGTACGGCCCCGACTACAGCGGTCCTCGTCCGTTGAACATGCCGGATCCTTCGTGATGCGGGTCTTGATCGTAGGCGCCGGTCTCGTCGGGTCTTCGCTCGGCATGGCTCTGACCCGCGCCGGGCACGAGGTGTTCCTGGAGGACCTCAACCCCTCCCACTCCCGCGTCGCCGCGGGCCTAGGGGCTGGCGAGGTTTACGGCGGGCAGGACCGCATTGACGTCGTCGTCGTAGCGACGCCGCCGGCGAGTGTCGCGGCCGTCGTCGCCCACAGCCTCGTCCGCTTCCCAGAAGCCGTCGTCACCGACGTTGGGTCGGTCAAATCCTCGATCATCGATGCTGTCTCCGCCGCCTCGGAACACGCCGACCGGTACGTGCCCAGCCATCCCATGGCCGGTTCCCAGTTCAGCGGCCCCTTGACCGCGACCGCGACCCTATTCGAGGACCGCACCTGGGTCTTGACCCCTCAGGCCGGCAACACCCCTGAGAATCTGGACCGGATTCGTTCCCTGGCCGCCTCTGTCGGGTCGCGCCTAGTCGAGTTCGACGCCCGAGCCCACGATGAGGCGGTCGCCCAGGTCAGTCACGTCCCCCACCTGATGAGCATCCTGACCGCCTCCCATCTTCGCGGCGTGCCAGGGAACAGTCTTCAGCTCGCAGGCCAGGGCATTCGTGACGTCACGCGCATCGCCGGCTCCGACCCGGGGCTATGGCGGCAGATCATCACCACCAACGCCCCGGCGATCCGCAAGGAACTCACCGAAGTCGCCGCCGACCTCAACTACCTGATCGGCATCCTTGACGACGGTGAACCCCTGGAGACGTTCCTAGCGCTGGGCCAGCACGGCGCTCAGGCGCTGCGAGGCAAGCACGGCCAAGAGCCCCTTGACCTTGCCGTCGTTACCGTCGAGATCCCCGACGAGCCGCGTGCCCTAACCAGGCTATTCACTGACGTTGGCGACCTAGGCTTCAACGTTGAGGACTTCGAACTCACCCACGACGCCGTCCGGGAGGTTGGATACCTTTCGATCTCAGTCGAACGCCCCCAGGCGGAGCGGCTGCGGGCAGACTTGGACGGGCGAGGCTGGAAGGCCTGGCTGGACCGGGAGGGAATCTGATGAGCCTTGTCATCGCGATCGACGGCCCCAGCGGGGTCGGCAAGTCATCCACTTCGAAGGAACTCGCGCGGCGCCTAAACCTCGCCTACCTCGACACAGGGGCCATGTACCGGGCTGTCGCCGTCGCGTTTAGGGACAGCGGCCTTGCAAGTAACGACGCCGCGGGCATCGCCGGCCTGGTCGCCCATTCCAAGATCGCGATCTCCACCGATCCCAACCGACCCCGCGTGAGCATCGACGGCCGCGACATCACCAAGAGCATCCGGGATCCCGAAATCTCCGCGATCGTCTCGACAGTCGCCGTGGTGCCGAAGGCCCGCGAGCTCCTGACCACCAAGATGCGGGAGATCATCGCCGCCCATGGTCGGCGGATCGTCGTCGAGGGCCGCGACATTACTACCGTCGTGGCGCCCGACGCCGAGCTTCGGCTGCTGTTGACCGCCGACCCCAAGGTCCGCATCGGCCGCCGCGCCGGACAGCTGCGGGGCGTCGATGCCGAGACCATCAGCGATTCCATCATCCGTCGCGACCGCGACGATTCGACCGTCTCCAATTTCACCGTCGCGGCCGACGGAGTCGTAACCATAGACTCTACGCACCTTTCCCTAGACGAGGTCGTCGAGGCGATCCTGGAGCTGCTCCCCGATGAGTGAAACCCTCGACGTCCTAGTCTTCTACGTGCCGATATCCGACACCGAGCAGGTGCTAGAGGCCGTGTTCGCCGCGGGAGCCGGCCACATCGGGAACTACGACTCCTGCGCCTTCCTAGCCTCCGGCCAGGGGCGGTTCCGCCCGCTCGCTGGAGCGAACCCGACCCTGGGGAGGATCGGGGAGGTACATCTCGTTGCCGAGAACCGCGTCGAGGTCACCTTCCCCAGACGGCTGCGGGAACAAGTCGTGGCGGCTCTGCGTGCCGCGCATCCGTACGAAGAACCGGCCTTTCACGTACTTGCCAACCAGCAGCTCGGGTAGCATTGCCCGCTGATTCGCGACGCAGGAGGGGACCCATGACGGAGGAAGCCACCATCAAACCGGTGCTGGCCGTGGTCGGCCGGCCCAACGTCGGCAAGTCCACCCTGGTCAACAGGATCCTCGGCCGCCGCGAAGCCGTCGTCCAGGACACCCCCGGCGTCACCCGGGATCGCGTCTCGTACGACGCCAACTGGAACGGGCGCGAGTTCGTCATCGTGGACACCGGCGGCTGGATCTCCGACGCCAAGGGCATGGCCCAGCAGATCGCGGAACAGGCCGAGCTGGCCATCGGGGCGGCCGATGCCGTGCTGTTCGTCGTCGACGCCACCGTCGGTACCCTCGACGAAGACGAAGCAGTCGTCAAGGTGCTGCGTCGCTCCAAGAAGCCCGTCATCCTGGCGGCCAATAAAGTAGACGACCAGCGACACGAGGCGATGGCGGCGACGATGTGGAACCTGGGGCTGGGGGAGCCCCACCCCGTCTCCGCGATGCACGGCCGCGGCTCCGGCGACCTGCTAGATGCGATCCTAAACGCACTACCCGAGGCACCGCCCGAGCATTACGAGGAAGTCGGGGGGCCCCGCCGCGTCGCGATCATCGGCAAGCCGAACGTGGGCAAATCGTCACTGCTAAACAAGCTCGCGCGGCAGCAGCGGGTTGTGGTCTCGGATATTTCAGGCACCACCGTTGACCCGGTCGACGAGATCGTCGAGATCGGAGGCCAGGTGTACCGGCTCATCGACACCGCGGGCATTCGCAAGCGCGTCAAGGAAGCTTCAGGACACGAGTACTACGCGAGTCTCCGCACCCAAACCGCTATCGAGCGTGCCGAGGCCTGCGTGGTCGTGATCGACGCATCCGCGCCGATCACCGACCAGGATCTGCGGATCCTCACCAACGTTGAGGAGACTGGTCGTGCCCTGGTTATCGCGTTCAACAAATGGGATCTGACCGACGAAGAACGCCGCCGCTATCTGGACCGCGAGATCGAACGAGATCTGGTGGCCTTCGGGTGGGCGCCGACCGTGAACATCTCCGCCCTGACGGGGCGGAACGTCGACAAGCTCAGCAAGGCGATCGAAGCGGCCGCCGCCGGCTGGGAGACGCGGATCCCGACCGGCAAACTGAACGCGTTCCTCGGGCGGCTCGCCGCGGCTCACCCGCACCCTGTACGCGGCGGCAAGCAGCCCCGCATCTTGTTCGGCACCCAGGCGCAGGCGTGCCCGCCCACGTTCGCACTGTTCACCAGCGGGCAGTTCGATGCGACCTACGTGCGGTTCATCGAACGTCGCCTGCGCGAGGACTTCGGATTTGTGGGCTCACCCGTGCACATCGAGATCCGGGCACGGGAGAAGCACAAGAACCGCGGCTGACTAGGCGCCAGTCTCAACGGGGCGGCTCGGGTCGGTGATCCAGTTGCTCCACGAGCCCGCGTACAGGGCTGGCACCGGCAGACCCGCGACCTCGGCCGCCAGGGTGGCGAGTGCCGCTTGGATACCTGACCCGCAGTAGACCCCGACGCGTTCGCCGGACGCCTCAAGCTCCTCGAAGCGCGCCCGCAACTCTGCCGAGGGTAGGAGACGGCCGTCGTCGGCGACGAGTGACAGCGCCGGAAACGACTTCGCGCCCGGGATGTGACCAGCCTTCGGATCGATGGTCTCGCCTTCGCCGCGGAACCGGTCGGCCGGTCGCGCGTCGAGCAAGACACCGTCTAGGGCGAGCGCGGCGGCATCGTCGGCGTCGATCGCTCGTAGGTCGCCTGCCGTCGCGGTGAAGTCACCCCGCGTGCCCTGATGCGTACCCTTCTCTGCCGGCAACCCGGCGGCCAGCCAGGCGCCCCAGCCGCCGTCGAGCACGCGGACGTCGTGGTGGCCGTGGTGACGCAGCAGCCACCAGCCGCGCGCCGCGGCGATCGACTTCCAGTCGTCGTACAGCACCACGAGTGTCTCGGCTCCGACGCCTGCCACGCGCATGGCCTCCTGGAATGCAGCGGTATCGGGCAGAGGGTGGCGCCCGCCCGGTCCCTCGGAGGCGGCGAACGCGGTCTCGAGGTCGACGAATGTAGCGCCGGGGATGTGTCCGGCGAGGTAGGCGTCGCGACCCTCACCGGTGCCGGGACCGCCGAAGCGGACGTCGAGGAGCACAACCTCATTGAGCGATGCGGAGAGTTCTTGCACGGTGATCAGCGGTGTCATGGGCCAACGATTCCACATCGGACGAGAGGTTGGAGGAAGTTCAGACCATGGTTCGACGCGCGGATGATAGTTACTGAGTAATCATTGTGCGGTAACCGTTTTAAGGAGCGAAGATGTCCGTCCGCCACGCCATGCTCGCCCTGTTATCCCGGGGACCGGCGACCACGTACCAGCTGCGAAAAGACTTTGAGATATCGACAGGACAGACGTGGCCCCTCAACATCGGCCAGGTATCTCAAACGTTGGAGCGCCTTGCGCGCGACAATCTTGTGGTGCGCGACGAGGGGGCCGCCGAGGATTCGCTGACGAAGGAGCCGTGGCTACTCACTGATACTGGGCGCGCCCAGCTAGCCGCCTGGTGGCGAGACCCGGTGGTGCGTGATGTCCCCGGAAGAGATGAACTGGTCATCAAGCTGGCGCTCGCCGTCACGCTGCCCGACATCGATGTCACCGCTCTGGTGCAGCGACAGCGCTCCGCAACGCTCCAGCGGCTC
>CAMCJC010000054.1 GCA_945875065.1 uncultured Propionibacteriaceae bacterium
TTTCGACTTCTTGCCCACCGGCACCATCGTCGCGCCTTCGGTTGCGGAGTCGGCACGGGCGACCAGCTTGTAGACGAACCCGCAGGTGGGGTGCCCGGAGCCGGTGACGAGCGACGTGCCGACACCGAACCCGTCGACGGGGGCGCCTCGCAGGGCGGCGATCTGCCACTCGTCGAGATCGGAGGTGACAGTGATTTTCGTGCCCGTCGCGCCCAGGTCGTCGAGAAGATCGCGGGCACGCCGCGCCATGATCGGCAGGTCGCCGGAATCGAGGCGAATCGCGCCGAGGCGTCCTTCTGTCAGCTCGACGCCCTTTCGGATGGCCGCCTCAACGTCATAGGTGTCGACCAGCAGCGTCGTGTCGACGCCGAGCGAGGTCAGCTGGGCGCGGAACGCGTCCTCCTCGCTGTCGTGGAGCAGCGTGAACGAGTGGGCGGCCGTCCCCATCGTCGGGATGCCATAGGTGCGGCCGGCCTCAAGGTTGGAGGTCGCGGAGAACCCGGCAATGTAGGCGGCGCGGGCGGCTCCGACCGCTGCCCACTCGTGGGTGCGGCGCGAGCCCATCTCCGCGCACGGCCGGTCTTCCGCCATAGCGGTCATGCGCGAAGCGGCGGCGGCGATCGCCGAGTCGTGGTTGTAGATCGACAGCAGCACCGTCTCCAGGATGCACGCCTCAGCGAAGGAGCCCTCGACGGTAAGGACGGGGGAGCCGGGGAAGTACACCTCGCCCTCGGGATAGCCCCAGATGTCGCCGGTGAACTTGTAGTCGGCGAGCCACTCGGCGAGGTTCTCTCGGATGATGCGCCGCTCAAGCAGGAATCTCAGGGTCGCCTCGTCGAAGCGGAACTTAGCGATTGCCTCCAAAGCCCGCCCGAGCCCCGCGACCACCCCGTAGCGTCGTCCCTCAGGCAGGCGGCGAGTGAACAGGTCGAACAGGGAGCGACGAGACGCAGTGCCGGCGTCGAATGCCGCCTGCACCATAGTCAGTTCGTAGTGGTCGGTCAGCAGGGCTGTGGTCATGGCTCAAGCCTAGGAGCACATCATCGGGGTTCCGAAGCCGAACCCCGCCTACCGAACTGAGAATCGTTAGGCTAACCTAAGTTCAGCGTTGGGAATCTGGTCAGAACCCAGAGCTGTCCCGCAACGGTAAGCCCTCCAGGCTGAGCCCGACCCTTGCGCTTTCATTCGATTTCACACACGAGCGAGGTACTCAACTGTGAGCAGTAGCGTCCGGAGCGTCTCAAGACGCGGCCTCTCCCAGCTATCGCGTCTTAGCAGTGGGAGCGCGGCATGATCTCTAGGACTAGGATCATTCGCCGCGCAGGCAGTTGGCTAGGAAACACGCTGCTGGTGCTATTTGGCGTAAGTCTCTTGGCCTTCGTACTCACCTACCTCACCCCTGGCGACCTAGCCGAAAACATGCTGACGTCCCAAGGGGCGCAGCCCACCGGCGAGATGATCGCGTTGATGCGCGAGCGCCTCGGCCTGGACCGGCCACTTTGGGAGCAGTACTTCAATTGGCTTGGGCGCCTTCTGCAAGGCGACCTCGGCGTCTCGTTCAGCAACGGCACCCCGATCATGTCCGACTTCGCGGCCCGGCTGCCGCTGACCCTCGGGCTCACAGTCGCGGCGCTGGCATGTACCTGGCTGATCGCGGTGCCGGTGGCCCTGTTCGCCGCCTCCCGCCCCGGCCGTCCTTTCGATGCGGCAGTGCGCCTTGTCAGCTATGTGGGCTCGGCTGTCCCAGCCTTCCTCATCGGATTGCTCGTGTTGCAGAGCTTCGGGGTGCAACTGCATCTGTTCCCCATCGCCGCAACGCAGGATCTGGTCGGCATGATCAAGCCCACGCTGAACCAAACACTCGCCATGGTCCGCTGGTACATCCGGCAAGTGCGTGCCATCGCGCTCGAGGAGTTCGACCGCCCCTACATCGGGGGGTTGCGGATCCGGGGCATGAGCCGCGCGCGGATCTGTCTGCACGTGCTGCGAAACATCGCGGCCCCGCTGTGCACCCTCGGGGCGACGAGTTTTGGGGCTCTGCTGGCCGGATCGGCTGTCGTGGAGGCGATCTTCTCCTGGAAAGGCATCGGCAACTACGCCTTGGCCGCCATCACGGCAAAGGACTATCCCGTCATCCAGGCCTACGTGCTGTGGTGCGCCGTCGTCTTCCTGATCGCCAACACTGTCGCCGACCTGCTGGCCTTTGTCCTCGACCCGCGGCTGAGTGACGCTCCCGCCGCAAAGAGGAGCCGTCACGGAAGCGGCGATGATTCGGCCTCCATACGGATTCAACGCCCTGACCTCACGTCGATCTCCGTCACGAGCCCCCCGCGCTACCGACGCCGCCTGCTGCCCAAGCTGTCGCCGCTCACCGCGTGGCTGGTGCTGGCCGGGATCCTCGCGGTCATCGGCGCCGTCGCCCTCCTAGCCGATGCGATCGCGCCCCAAGACCCCTATGTGACGAGCGTGGCCGCGGCGCTACAGCCGCCCGGTGCGGAGCATTGGCTGGGCACCGACAATCTGGGCCGTGATGTCTTCTCCCGCGTTGTCGTCGGACTGCGCCCCACCCTGTCGGTCGCAGTGACGGTGGTGTGCTGCGCCCTCGTGTTGGGCACCATCGTGGGTGTCGTCTCGGCCTTGCTCGGGGGCGCCGCCGATGCCGCGATCCAGCGCCTCACCGCCGTGTTCCAGTCGTTCCCGGAGTTCATCCTCGCACTCGCGTTCGCGTCGATGCTGGGGCCCGGGTTCGTGAGCGCCGTCGCCGCCCTGACACTCGCGTCCTGGACCGGTATCGCTCGCTACGCGCGCGTGCTTACCCTTCAGATCCGGCAGGCTCCTTACGTTCAGGCCGCCCGTATGAATGGCGTTCCGGGTGTGGTCATCTTCCTGCGCCACATGGTGCCGAATATCGGCAGTCCGCTTTTGGTCATGGCCGCCTCCGGCCTTGGAAGCGTGATCTTGAACCTCGCGACGCTGTCCTTCGTCGGTCTGGGCCTCCCGCAGCCCACTTCCGAGTGGGGAACCATGATCAGTGACGGCCGCCCGTATCTGCAGATTGCCCCGTGGCTGCTTGCCGGCCCCGGTATCGCACTCTTCCTCGTCACCCTCGCGGTGAACTTGTTCGCCGACGCGTCGCAGGATGTCCTGGCCGTTAACGCGGCGGACCCCAAGACTCAGCGGGAATCCCCCCAAAACTCGGCAGCTGAGGCCGAATCCGAAACCAGAGAGGTTGAAACGAAGTGAAACTACGACTAATGGCTGGCGCTGCCGCCACCGCGCTGCTGCTTGGTGCCTGTGGGGGGGCTGGTGGAGGGGCAGGCGGACAGTCGGGTGCCACCACGCTGGTCTTCGGGTCGCTGGACCGGGGAGAATCGCTGGATGCGGCCACCGCCTACGTGGGCTGGACCAACAACCGTGAAGGCATCACCGAAACGCTCGTCGATGTGGATGCCAAACTGAACCTCATCCCCAAGCTCGCCACCGAGTGGAAGAACGTGGACGACAAGACCTGGAAGATCAAGCTGCGAGACGGCGTGACCTTCCACAACGGCAAGTCAATGGACGGCGCGGCCGTCAAAGCTTCGCTGGAGTACTCCATCCAAACCAACGTCCGCGCCCAGGCGCAGCTCCCCGTCGAGTCGATCACCGCGGAGGGACAGGAGGTGACGATCGTAACGTCCAAGCCCGTCGCGGCGCTGCCGAGCGTTCTCGCGGATCCCATGATGGGAATCCAAGCGTTGGGCGAGGGAATTGACCCGGCTAAGGATCCCCAGGGCACTGGCCCGTTCTCCGTGACGGAGTTCGTGCCGAAACAGAAGCTCGAACTTGATGCCCACAAGGGATATTGGGGTGGGGAGCCGAAGCTGAAGCACCTCACGTGGCGCTCCTATGCTGACTCCCAGGCCATGGCGTTGGCCATGCAGTCAGGGGAGATCCAGCTCGCCGTTCAGCCGGATGCGTCGGGGCTCAAGGTGTTCTCGGACACCAACCACTACACGACCTGGCAAGTCACTTCGACGCGTGGCGAGGCCGCCATCTTGAACACCGCCAGCCCTGTCACCGGTGATCCTAAAGTCCGGGAGGCTCTCAACTACGCCATGGACCGGGAAGCCTACCCGCAGGTGATGAACGGCATGGGTAAGGGCAGCTACACCCTCTTCCCGGAGAACGTGGCTTTCGGAGGCACTGAGGGACGCACTCCCAAGGTCACGGCTAAGGATCTGCAGAAGGCCAAGCAACTGCTCTTGGAGGCCGGCTACTCCGAGAGCGAGGGTCAAATCGTCAAGGATGGCAAGCCCTTAACCATCCGCGTCCTCACCTACCCGCGGCGTCCGCAGCTGGGCCAGATGGCGCAACTGCTGCAGGCCGATCTGAAAACTATCGGAGTCTCGGTCGAGATCACGGAGCTGAAGTCCACTTCCGAGCAGATGAAGTCCGGAGAGTTCGAGGTCGGCATGTACTCCTTCGCAATGGCCCCGACCGGCGACGCGCAGTACTACTTCGAGACGGTCCTTCGCACTGGTGCCGAGAGCAACTTCAGCCACTACGCGTCGCCGGCCTTCGACCAGGCGGTCGACGAGTTGGCCGCCGTCTTCACGCCTGAGGAGCGACTGGCCAAGAGCCGCGCCGTCGAACAGATCGTCTTGGACGAGATGCCGTACGTGGTGTTCGGGCACGCCCAGTGGTGGGTGATCTCGACCCCGAAGGTACAGGGCCTGTCGGTGCTTCCCACCGAGTACCACCTCTTCACCCACGAGACCCATGTCGGCTAAGGAAGTTTTGGAGGTGGCCGGCCTGCGGGCCGGCTACCTCACCGGTCCCGACATCATCACCGGCATCGATCTCACTCTGACAGCGGGTGAGTTGGTTGGCATTGTTGGCGAGTCGGGCGGTGGCAAGACGACGCTTCTGTCCGCCATGCTCGGGATTCGACACGGCGGGATGGAGGTTCGGGAGGGCAGTATCCGCTACCAAGGCATCGACGTTACGTATGCCTCCGCGGCGGATTGGCGTCGCCTCCGGGGGCCTGAACTAGCGATGATCTTCCAGCGCCCGCTCGCAAGCTTCAACCCGTTGATCCGGGTTGGGCGGCAGTTCACCGAATCGGTGCGGTTGCATACCCCCAAGGTGTCGCACCGCACCTGCCAGTCGGCGGCCCGAGCCCTGCTTCGGCGTCTCCGATTTGACGAACCGGACGCCGTCCTCGACTCCTACCCGTTCGAACTGTCCGGCGGGATGGCGCAGCGGGCGGCGATCGCGATGGCGTTACTCAGTGAACCCCGCGTGCTGCTAGCCGACGAGCCTACCAGCGCACTTGACGTCCGCGCGCAAGCGGAGGTGCTGGAACTCCTCGGCGAGACCGCATCGGAGTTCGGGACGGCGGTGCTGTTCGTCAGCCATCAGATCTCATTGGTACAACGGCTGGTGTCCCACGTCCACGTGCTGGCACGAGGTCGATTCGTCGAATCCGGTTCGCCGGAAACCGTTCTAGTTGCTCCCCAGCACGAGTACACCCGTAAGCTCGTTACCGCTGTGCCACGGTTGGAGGCACCGGATGCTGCTTGAAGTTGATGGTGTTACCAAGGTCTTCACCGGACGCAAAGGCACAGTGACCGCAGTCGACAATGTCAGCCTCCAAGTTCGCCGCGGCGAATGCTTTGGGCTGATCGGGGAATCCGGCAGCGGCAAATCGACGCTGGCGGGCATCATCGCTGGCACTGTGGCACCGACCTCGGGGACGGTTGAGTTGAATGGGGAACGTCTGGACGCGAGGTCAGCTAGGTCGCGGCGGCGCCACCAAATGCAACTCCAGATGGTGTTCCAAGACCCGCGGAACTCGTTCAACCCGAGGATGCGGGTCGCCGAGGCGCTGGCTGAGCCGCTGAAGTACAAGCTGCGTCGCGATCCTGCCTCCCGTGCCGAGGCTATCGGCGCGATGCTGGAACGGGTGAACCTGCCCGAGTCGATCCTGCGGCGCGGCATGCACTCGATCAGCGTCGGCCAGGCTCAGCGGGTGGGGATCGCGCGGGCGCTGCTAGCGGAAGCATCGCTGATCCTCTGCGATGAGATCACCTCGGCCCTAGACGTGACGGTGCAAGCCAGCATCCTAGAACTCCTGCGTGAGCTTCGACAGGAACAGGAATTGTCGATGCTGTTCATCAGTCACGATATCGCCGTTGTCGCGCAGATCGCCGACCGAGTGGCAGTGATGGAGTCGGGGCGGCTCGTCGAGCATGGGGAAACGACACGAGTGCTGCGTCAACCATCAGATCCCTACACCAGGATGCTGATAGAGCTAGCCTGAGACCTGCCTATGATGAAAGATCTCGCCGCGTTTCGTCGCCTCCCGTCCCCATTGGGCCTGTTGATCATCACGCAGTTCGTGTTCAACGTCGGCTTCTACTTGGTCGTGCCGTTCTTGGCCGCCTATCTGGAGGAGGATCTCGGGGTTGGGGTCGCGTTGATCGGTTTGATCCTCGGGCTACGCACATTCTCCCAGCAGGGTCTGTTCTTCCTCGGCGGAGCCCTAGCCGACTGGCTCGGTGTCAAGCCGGTGCTGCTCGTTGGCATCGGCATCCGCGTCGCCGGGTTCCTGACCCTCGTGTTCAGCCGTGAACTGCCCGCTATAATAGTCGGCGTCGTCCTCATCGGGCTGGCGGCGGCCTTGTTCTCGCCTGCCTCGGAGTCAGCCATCCTCGGCCTCGCGAGGGCCGCCGAAGAGACCGGCGGGCCTAGGCGCACCGAGATCCTGGCCATGCAGCAGGTCGCGTCGCAGGCGGGCTCCGCGGTCGGCCCCGCGCTTGGCGGTGTGGTGCTCGTCGTGCCGTTCCCCAGCACCTGCATCGTCGCCGCAGTCCTGTTTATCGCAGTCGGGATCGTGCACGTGTTCCGGCTACCGTCGGATCTTAGGATCGGCGCGCGCAGCAGCGTGTGGCAATCCTTCGGGGTCGTACTGTGGAACCGCAAGTTCCTGGTATTCGCGGCGTTGAACATGATTCAGCTGGTGGCCTAC
Organism: uncultured Propionibacteriaceae bacterium; assembly: GCA_945875065.1. GTDB lineage: Bacteria > Actinomycetota > Actinomycetes > Propionibacteriales > Propionibacteriaceae > Arachnia. The sequence goes on from CAMCJC010000054.1 coordinate 7,013, forward strand.
AACCAGATGTACCTGGCGCTCCCGGTGGAGATCACCCGCAGCGGCGACGGGGCCGGCACCATCACCTGGTACTTCCTACTCGCCTCCGGGCTGGTCATCACCCTGCAGGCGAGGATCACACGTCTGACGGACCGGTGGTCGGCGACCCGGGTGTTGCAGGTCTCGCACCTGTTCACCGCCGCCGCTTTTTTGAGCGTCGCCGCAGTCGCGTGGCTGCCGTCGCCCGGCGGGGTGCTCGGGGTGCTGCCGAAGGTTCTGCTAGTGGTGCTGTTGCACATTGGGTTCATGGCGGTGCAGCCCAGGTCGCGGGACATCGTCGGCCGGCTCGCGCGGGAACGGCAGCTTGGGGCCCACCTCGGGGTGATGGCATCGCTGGGTGGCTTGGCTGTTCTGGTGACGGGAGCGCCGATCGGGGCGCTGCTGGAACAGGCCCGGACCCCCGGGACGGCGGCGATAATCCCGTGGCTGATGCTCGCCGGACTGGCGCTGCTCGTGGTCGTGGCGGCCAGGCCCGTGATGAGGTGGGTCGAGCGTGGCGAGCCGGGCTTGGAGAGCTTCGCGGCGCCGGCCGTGCCGGCCTAGCAACAGCCGTTCCTGGTCTGTGGGGAAGGTAAGTAGTATGGCGGCATGACCATTCCTGAGCCCCGACTTGCCAGCGGAAGCCAGGAACACACCGACGGTCAGGTCGCAGTCCTGGAAACGCCGCTGGAGGCGACGCTCCAGCCGTGGGTCACGATCGTTTGGGACGATCCCGTCAATCTCATGGACTACGTCACCCACGTGTTCTGCGAGTATTTCGGCTATTCCCTCGCCAAGGCGGAGCAGTTGATGCTGCGGGTCCACAACGAGGGCAAGGCGATCGTCTCTTCGGGGACGCAGGAGGCGATGGAGCGCGACGTCCTCGCGATGCAGGACTACACGCTGTGGGCGACGATGGAGCAGATGTGAGCCCTGTCACCTGGGTGTTCCACTCCAGCCGCGGCCGCGGGCACATGCTGCGGGTCCTCGTCGAACGCTACGTCCACGATCTGCGGCTGCTGCTGCCCGAGGTCGGCCTCGACAACCCTCTGGAGGCGTTGGCCGCGGAGATGGAGGCGGGGGAGCGAGTCGCGCAGACCGTCGACGAGCAGCCCGACTTTCATCGCTTCTTCCCGCCCGCCCTCCGCGACGTCGGCGCGGCCCAGGATTTCCGCGCCAAGGCGGTCGCCGGACAGGCCCGCACCCGCATCGAGGCGGCGGAGACCGTGCTCGCGGACCTCGGAACCACCGAGCGACGGCGGATCGGCGTCCCCGCCGGTCACATCGACGCGTGGGTGCAGGTTCTAGCGGCCCTGCGGGCGCAGTGGTACGTGGAGCTCACCGGATCGGGCGACCGCCTAGTCGAGCCCACGGAGGCGCAGCTGGAGGAGTCGCCGGAGACGGCGGCACTCCTCGACTGGCTCGCCATCCTGATAGAGGACGCCCTGTTGACCAAGCGCGGGGAACGCCCCGTCGGCTAGGCCTGAAACCTGCGCGGCGGCAACGGACGCAGCAGAATCCGGCGGTAGGTTTGGGGCCATGACGAATCGCCTCGACGGCCGCGCCGCCAACCAGCTCAGAGAAGTCCGCATCACTAGGCAATGGCTCGATCACGCCGAAGGGTCGGTGCTGGTCGAGTTCGGGCGCACACGGGTGCTGGTGGCGGCGTCGGTTACGGTCGGGGTGCCGAGGTGGCGTCGCGATTCGGGGCTCGGCTGGGTGACCGCCGAGTACTCGATGCTGCCGCGCGCCACGCACACCCGCTCCGATCGGGAGGCGGTTCGCGGGAAGATCGGCGGCCGCACCCACGAGATTTCGCGCCTGATCGGGCGGGCGCTGCGGGCTGTCGTCGACATGGCGGCGCTGGGGGAGAACACCATCGTCATCGACTGCGATGTCCTGCAGGCAGATGGCGGCACCCGCACCGCCGCGATCACCGGTGCGTACGTCGCGCTTGCCGACGCCGTCGCCCACCTGCGCGGCCTCGGTGCGCTGAAGGGAGAGCCGCTCAAAGACTCGGTGGCCGCGGTCTCCGTCGGGTATGTCGACGGTGAGCCACTGCTCGATCTCGCCTACGAGGAGGATTCCAAGGCGGGTACCGACATGAACATCGTCATGACCGGTTCCGGGGCGTTCGTCGAAGTTCAGGGCACTGCCGAGGGCGTTCCGTTCACCCGCGAGGAGCTGGGGGTCCTGCTCGATCTCGGGACCGAAGGTTGTGCCGAGTTGACCCGCCTGCAGAACCAGGCGCTGGTGTCGTGATGCTGGATCGAGTGGTGCTCGCCACCAACAACGCGAAGAAGCTGGTCGAGCTGCAGCGGGCGCTGGCCGAAGCGGGCTTGGAGGTCGAAGTGCTGGGGTTGAAGGATTTCGAGGCCTACCCGGAGCCGCTGGAGACCGAGCGCACGTTCGAGGGCAACGCCGTCATCAAGGCGGAGGCGGCGTGCGCACACACGGGAGTCGCTGCGCTTGCCGACGACTCGGGGCTGGAGGTCGACGAGTTGAACGCGATGCCGGGGGTACGGTCGGCACGCTGGGCCGGGCCGGAATGCGACGACGCCGCCAACAATCGGTTGCTGTTGGCGCAGCTGGACGGAGTCGCGCCCGAGCGGCGCGGCGCCAGGTTCGTGTGCGCGTTGGCGCTGGTGTTGCCGGACGGATCGCGGGAGCTGTGGCGCGGCGAGATGCCGGGCCGGATCGCCGATGGTGAACGCGGCGAGGGCGGCTTCGGCTACGACCCGCTGTTCCTGCCTGACGACGAGGAGCGCACGTCGGCGGAGCTGAGCGCCGCCGAGAAGGATGCGATCAGCCACCGCGGCAAGGCGGTGCGCGGGTTCGTCAGCTGGCTTAAGGGGGAGCGGTGAGGCTCTATCACGACTTGCTGCGCCGGATCATGGCTGAGGGCATCGACCGCTCCGACCGCACCGGCACCGGAACCAGGAGCGTCTTCGGCCACCAGATGCGCTTCGATCTTGGCGCCGGCTTTCCCCTCCTGACTACGAAGAAGGTCCACACTCGTTCCGTGTTCGGCGAGCTGCTGTGGTTCCTCAGGGGCGAGACGAACGTCGCTTGGCTGCGGGAGAACCGCATCTCGATCTGGGACGAGTGGGCGGACGAGAACGGGGACCTCGGCCCCATCTACGGCTACCAGTGGAGGTCGTGGCCGACGCCGGACGGCCGCCACATCGACCAGATCGCCCGGGTAATCGACCAGATCCGCACCAACCCGGAATCGCGACGCCACGTCGTCTCGGCCTGGAATGTCGCAGACGTCGACGCCATGGCCCTGCCCCCATGTCACGCCCTGTTCCAGTTCTACGTCGCGGAAGACAAGCTCAGCTGCCAGCTGTATCAACGCTCGGCGGACGTCTTCCTGGGAGTCCCGTTCAACATCGCCTCCTACGCCCTCCTGACGCACCTGGTAGCGCAGGTGACCGGGCTAAAGGTGGGCGACTTCGTCCACACCCTGGGGGATGCCCACATCTACCACAACCACTTCGACCAGGTCGCCGAACAGCTATCCCGGGAGCCCAGGGACCTGCCGACGCTGCGGCTGAACCCCGAGGTGAAAGAGATCGACGCCTTCGAACTGGCTGACATCCTGGTGGAGAGGTACGACCCGCATCCAGCGATCAAGGCGCCGATAGCGGTGTGATCACGCAGGGCCGTCCTCGCGCAACTTCCGAGCCTCAGCTAGGTACTGCTCGGCGATTTCGAGGTCTCCGGTGGACCGGCAATCAAAGCGAGGAGCCCAATGAGATCCTCGATGGACTGCTGAGTCCGGCTAATGACTAACAGATCTCTAACGATGCCCAAGATCGCCTGTGTGCGGGCATTCCGGAATCGTACGGGCCCCGGCAGGGCTCACAGGCGAGGCTCGAAGAGCGGTTAGGAACCAGTTACTGGACTGAGAGAACTGCACGATAACCTGCCACACTTACATAATCTGAACGAGGTGTTCTGCGTACCAGAGTTGGGTCGGTGCAACGAGTTGCTGCACTAGGATCCGGCCATCGGTTTGGCAAAGGAGTGAACATTGAGGATCGTCGCGATCGCGGCAATCGCAGACAACGGCGTCATCGGCTCGGG
>CAMCJC010000055.1 GCA_945875065.1 uncultured Propionibacteriaceae bacterium
CACCCAGTGGTGGCGAAGTCTGCAGGTAACGTTCGAGACCCTGAGCCGGCGCCCGGGCCAGGGCTGAGCGGTCAGCAGAGCGGGAGGGTCACCTGGAAGTTGCGGCTCGCCGAGCAATTCATCGCCGCGAGTTCCCCGCGTGCCTGCTCGCCTGCGGCGCCGGTCAGTGCGTCCGGAATCATGCTGCGTAAGGTGAGCGCGTGACCGTCGCTGACCCGTACGACGACTGTGAAGGAAACGGTTGCGGGGACCGAGTCGCCCGTTCGGGTGCCATGGAACCCACACGTGACACCGGCGCCCTGAGCTGGGTCGATGCCGATGCCAAGAGTAGGAGTCGTCGTGACATCGGAGAACTTGCTCTGCTGGCTGGCTGACAAAGACTCGCACACCGCCGCGACGTCCCCACCTCCAGTGGTCGCGAGCGTTGCGACCTGAAGGCGAAGGTCGGTCGCGGTGTTGGTGAGGCGGACTACGCGGCGGTCGGTTTCGATGACCTCGTCGCCGTAGATGCTCCAGCCTGCCGGCGCGTTGAAGGCGGTGTCGTTTAGCTTCAGTTCCTCGGTGGCAGGCACAGCGCCCGAGGTGTCTTCGGCGTCTGGACTCGCCGTTAGGGTTGGCGACGGGGACGTGGCTGTGCTCGGGGTGCCACCACCGAAGCGCTTCCCCAGGTAGAACCAGCCCGCGAGTACCACTGCCACCGCCGTGACACCGACCGCAGGGATGAGCCAACGGCGCCGCGGCCGGTCCTTGGGCTGGGGCTCGTCATGGTCTGCCGACGTTACGGCTGATAATCCGGCTTCACTCCTCGGCAAGGGAACGGAATCGAAGTCCGGTTGCGGCTCCGGGGGGGCCTCGTCAGGTTCGGGCGCGAAATGCCGACCGCCGGGGTGTGATGTTTCCGGAAACTCCGAATGCCGGGCCCCGTTCTCCTCCGGTAGTGCGAAACGACGGCCGCCCGATACAGGAGGTGGTGAATCGACTGCGGCCCGCCTTCCGGGGGCGGGGGGGCCGACCTCGTCCGGAGGCATCGCGCGGCGGCCGCGGGCCGGAGTCGGCGCCCGGAACGCGAAATCGTCATCGGGCGCGCTGCTGCGTCGGGGAGTGATGCGCGACGGTTCGACCATCAGGCTCCTTTCGGCGTCGGGCTCAACCAGTCTAAGAGGGCACCCTCTTCAAGCTAAGGAACCGTGCATGGCTAGGCGCGTTTCCGGCCGAACGGTGGGCGCAGAGGGACTCGAACCCCCGACTCCCTGCTTGTAAGGCAGGTGCTCTAACCAACTGAGCTATGCGCCCGGCGCGAATACTTTAGCCTCAAGACAGTGCAGCGCGCACCAACGCCGCCACCTGCTTGCCTTCCGCGCGCCCGGCGGCCCGGGCGTTAACGGCCTTGACGATCTGCCCCATGCTCTTCATGGTGGCGTTCTCCACAGCGGCAATCTCCTCGGCAACGAGGGCCGCGAGTTCGTCGGCCGTCAATGGTGCTGGCAGGTAGGCGGACATGAACTCGGCTTCCTTCGTCTCCTTCGCCGCCAAGTCAACCCTGCCGGCCTCCGCGTAGGTCGCGGCGGAGTCGCGACGCTTGCGCTGTTCCTTGGTTATCACAGCGATTTCCTCGGCGTCGCTGAGGTCGCGCGCCTGGGTTCCGGCTACCTCCTCGACGGTGATTGCGGCGAGCATCATGCGGATAACCGACTTGGTGAACTCGTCCTTGGCGCGGAGCGCAGTGGCGAGGTCAGCCTTGAGCTGGGTCTTGGTGGCGGCCATTGGGTGTCCTTTCGAAGTGCCCCGTCTATTCAACCAGGGTACGATTGGCGATCGTGGCAGAAGCAGACCCCACCCTCGTCATCGAGCACCTCGAGAAGTCCCTCACCTCCATTGAGGAGGTTGCCAACCTGCCCAGGCTCCGAGAGGAGATCGCGCAGTTGTCGCAGGAGGTCGCGGCCCCCAACCTGTGGGACAACCAGGAGAACGCGCAGCGGGTCACCTCGACGTTGTCGGCCAAGCAAGCCGAGCTGGAGCGTCTCCAAGCGCTTCGAGGTCGCCTAGAGGATGCGGCCGTCATGCTGGAGTTGGCCGAGGAGGAGGACGATGCCGATGCGCGAGCTGAGGTCGACAAGGAGATCGCCAAGCTCGGCAGGGACATCGAGGCGCTTGAGGTGCGCACCCTGCTGTCCGGCGAGTACGACTCGCGTGAGGCGCTAATGACGATTCGCGCCGAGGCCGGGGGCGTCGACGCCGCCGACTTCGCCGAGAAGCTGATGCGGATGTATCTAAGGTGGGCCGAGCGGCACGGCTATGGCGTGGAGGTCTATGACACCTCCTACGCGGAAGAGGCTGGCCTGAAGTCCGCCACCTTCGCGATCAAGGCCCCGTTCGCCTACGGCACGCTCTCGGTGGAGCAGGGCACGCACAGACTGGTACGGATCTCACCGTTCGACAACCAGGGTCGGCGCCAGACATCGTTCGCGGGTGTCGAGGTGCTGCCCGTGACCGAGGAGACCGACTCCATCGACATCCCCGAGGCGGATATTCGCGTCGACGTGTTCCGCTCCTCCGGCCCCGGCGGGCAGTCCGTCAACACGACCGACTCGGCCGTTAGGATCACACACATCCCGACGGGGCTCGTCGTGAGCTGTCAGAACGAGAAATCGCAGTTGCAGAACAAGGCCGCGGCGCTCCGAGTGCTCCAGTCCAGGCTGCTGGAGCTGGCCCGGGCGGAACGCGAGAAGGAACTCAACGCGCTGAAGGGCGACGGGGGCAACTCATGGGGCGCCCAGATGCGCTCCTACGTGCTGCATCCGTACCAGATGGTCAAGGACCTGCGCACCGAGCATGAGGTCGGGAATCCCGACGCCGTGTTCGACGGGGATATCGATGGCTTCATCGACGCCGGCATCCGGTGGCGCAAGCAGGCTGCCGCTGAGTGATCCCGCTGGTCACGGCGTGTTGGCTGCGGCACCCTTGCGGTATGTGCTTGACTGCTAGTGGCCGTAATCTGGGTGTTCCTGGATTCTTCCCCTAGCCGGTCGGAGCAGTACTGTGATCACGTTCGAAGATGTCACGAAGTTTTACCCTGGACAGGATCGCCCGGCGCTTCGCAACATCAACCTGGAGATCGCTAAAGGTGAATTCGTATTTCTCGTTGGGCAGTCCGGCTCCGGTAAGTCCACCTTCTTAAGGCTTATCCTGCGGGAGTACCGGCCGTCCAAAGGCACGCTGTACGTCGCGGGTAAGAACCTCAGCACCCTAAACCAGTGGAAGGTTCCGGCGCTACGCCGCCAGATCGGCACCGTGTTCCAGGACTTCCGCTTGCTTCCGGGGAAGACAGTCTACGAGAACGTCGCTTTCGCACTTCAGGTGATCGGCAAGCCGAGCAAGGTGATTCGGAAGCTGGTCCCCGAGACGCTGGAGTTGGTTGGCCTGCAAGGCAAGGAACAGCGCTTGAACGAGGAGCTGTCCGGCGGTGAGCAGCAGCGAGTTGCGATCGCTCGCGCGTTCGTGAACCGACCGAAGATCCTGATCGCCGACGAGCCGACCGGCAACCTGGATCCCGAGACGAGCGTCGGCATCATGAAGCTGCTTGATCGCATCAACCGATCCGACACCACCGTCATCATGGCCACCCACGACTCCACAATCGTTGACCAGATGCGCCGTCGCGTGCTGGAGCTCCGCCAAGGCGAGCTCGTGCGCGACCAGGCCAAGGGCGTCTACGGCGCGAACTAAAGGAACCAGGAGCATCAATGAGGCATTCACTTCGCGAAACCTGGTCCGGCTTGCGCCGCAACCTCGCCATGACCATCGCTGTCATCGTCACGACGTCCGTGTCCTTGACCCTGTTCGGATTCGGTCTGTTGACCTCACAGGAGGTCGACCTGGTCAAAGCTCGTTGGTACGACAAAATCGAGATCTCTGTCTTCCTGTGCACGGAGCGCACCACCGGTGGTACCTGCGAGGAAGGCAAACCAACCACGGACGCGCAACGCGAGGCCATCAAGTCGGCCCTGGAAGCCAACCCGGAGGTTCAGGAGGTCTTCTACGAGTCCAAGGCGGAGGCGTTCGCCGAGTTCCAGCGCGTCTTCAAGGACTCTCCGATCCTGGCCTCCCGGACGGAGGAACAGATGCAGGATTCATTCCGGATCAAGCTCGTGAACCCCGAGAACTATCAGGGCGTGGTCAGCGAGGCCCAAGGACTCCAAGGCATCCAAAACGTGCAAGATCTGCGCGGGGTCCTGGACCCGGTGTTCAGCACCCTCAACGCCCTGAAATGGGGCACGATCGGTATGAGTCTGCTGCTCTTGCTGGCGGCTGCCCTCCAGATCTCCACCACCATCCGCATGGCGGCGTTCACTAGGCGTCGCGAGATCGGCATCATGCGCCTGGTCGGTGCCTCAAACTTCTACATCCTGCTGCCATTCCTGCTCGAAAGCCTGATTGCTGCGCTAATCGGGGTTCTGATAGCGGGAGGCGCGTTGGTGGCGACCTACTTCCTGGTTGTGGATCGGACGGCGCGAGCCGCCCTGCCAGCCCTGCCCTGGGTGGGCCCTTCCCACATCCTTCTGACCGTCGGCGTCATCGCCGCCGTCGGCATCCTCTTGTCCATCATCCCGACGCTTCTGGCCACCCGGAAGTATTTACGGATCTGACGCCCTAGGAGAACAAGGTGAATCGGGATCTTCCCCCTCTGCCCGAGAACCGTAAGCTCACACGCATCACGCACAGCATTGTCGCACTAGCCGTTGGTTTTGGCCTCGGCGCCGGCGCCGTGCTGCGTGCGGGAGCCGACGAACTCGATGACCGCCGCGACGAACTGGATAGCCAGATTCAAGAGCAGAACGCGGCCGTCGAAGGAGCTTCCGTCGAACTCACGAAGGCCGTGCAGGCCTACGAAGCCGCCAAGAGCGAGCTTTCTGTCGCCGAATCCGAGCTGAGTGCGGCCGAGACCGCGCGTGCCGAGGCACAGGAACTCGACAAGAAGCGGGCCGAAGAGTTGGCGGCGGCTGAGCTCAAGCTGGAGAAGGCAAAGGCCGACGTCGAGTTCGCCCAAGCGGCGTACGACGTCGTCGACAAGCGAACGACCCAAGAGGTGAACGTCATCGCCCAGCAAAACGGCGGGCTCCTGCAGCTGTCGTTATTCGTAGGGGATATGAGCGCCTCTCAGATCAACCAACGGGCCCAGCTGTCGGACACGCTGTTCTCCGCCGATGCGATTGAACTCGACAACCTGACCGAGCGCCGCTTCGGCCTGGAGAACGCCAAGGGTGAGGCCGAAGCGGCAGAGAAAGCAGCCGATGAGGCCCGGAAAGCCGCGGCGGCACAGTTGGAAGACACCAAGGCCAAGGAGAAGGCCGCCGAGGAAAAGAAGGCTGCGGTCGCGACTAAGGTAACGCAGCGTGACGAGGCCCAGAAGGCTGCGGACGCTGAACTCGTATCCGAGAAGACCCGGCAGTCCGAGCTCGAAAGTGAATCGCAGGACGTCGACCGGCGAATCCAGGAGCGCAACGCGGAGCGCAAACGTCAGGAGGAAGAGGCCGCTCGAAAGGCTGAGGAGAAGCGCAAGGCCGAGGAGGCTGCGCGCCAGGCTGAGCAGAAGTCTTCGAGTTCCTCGGATTCCTCGGGGTCAAGCTCCTCTGACTCCTCAAGCTCGGACTCGTCGGATTCGTCCGGTTCCGACAGCAGCTCTACGAGCAAATCCAGCGGTGGCTTCATCCGTCCTGTGGCTGGCCGACTCAGCTCGCCATACGGGATGCGTCTTCACCCCGTGCTCGGCTACTGGAAGCTCCACGATGGTACCGACTTCGCAGCCTCGTGCGGTACCCCGATCAAGGCCGCAGCCGACGGCGTGGTTGCCGAAAAATACTACAACGGCGGTTATGGCAATCGTCTGATGATCGATCACGGTTCGCACGGTGGCACCTACGTCACGACGGGTTACAACCACGCCACTAGCTACACCGTCGGCGTCGGCGATCACGTGAGCCAAGGACAGGTGATCGGCTACGTCGGCTCCACCGGGTACTCGACCGGTTGTCACCTACACCTGATGGTCTGGGAGGACGGGTCGAAGGTCAACCCGATGTCCCGCTGGTTCAGCTAGGGGTTAAGTGGCATCATGGCGGGATGCCCAGGGAGACCGGACGCAAGCTGGTTGCGCAGAACAAGAAGGCCAGGCACGACTACACGATCGGTGAGACCTTCGAGGCCGGCTTGGTGCTCACCGGCACCGAGGTCAAGACGTTGCGCCTCGGACGAGTGAGCCTGGCCGAGGCATTCGCCTCGGTCGACGACGGCGAGGTCTGGCTGCGTAACGCGAACATCCCGGAGTACGAGTTCGGCACTTGGCGCAATCACGCCGCCAAGCGTTCTCGCAAGCTGCTTCTGAACAAACGCGAGATCGCGAAGCTCGCTAGGGAGACCGAAGCCACGGGCAAGACGATCGTGCCGCTGTCGATCTACTTCAAGGACGGTTACGCCAAGGTCGAGATCGCGATAGCGACGGGCAAGCGCGACTGGGACAAACGTCAGTCGATTGCTGAGCGGGACGCCAACCGAGAGGCGCAGCGGGCGCTGCGCGCGCGTAACCGCCTCGGCGCGGGACGTCGCCGCTGAGCCACAACCTTGGGGCCCAACCAGGGCTTCCCCCCATAGGCGCGTCGCCCTGTGCGCGGCAGGATTGAGATCATGACCGACCCGATGCTCCACGCCCTGATCACCGATGCGCAGCGGGACCGGGCTGTCGACTACCTGCAACGGGCCTATGCCGCCGGTGGGCTTTCGGAGGAACTCTTCGAGGCTCGCCTCGGACAGGCCCTCACCGCGACGACCCGCGCCGAGTTGAACGCCTCGCTCGCCGGCATCGCTCGGGTCGCCCCGACGATGATGCAGGTCGCGCACGCCGAGCGGAGGCCGCAGGAACACGGGCCGTCCAACCTCGTCGCCGGACTCGTGCACCTGTCCGCCTTGCCGTCGTGCTTCATCCTGCCGGCGATCGCACGCGGACTTGCAGCGCCAGGCTCCCGGATCGCCGTTGAAGCGTCACGCGCGATGTGTTTCCAGTTCAGCGCGGTCGTGTACGGCACGATCGCTCTCATCCTGGTCGCGCTTGGCCTGGCCCCAGTCCACGTCCTGCTATTCGGGTTCCTGGCCTGGGGGCTTCTAACGCTGTGGCTAGCCATCCGAGCCTTCAGCGGCGAACACAGCACCAAGCTCATTCAGCCCCTGATGTTGATGCGTCCCGCAGAGGATCGAGGGCTTGAACGCATGCGATACACTGGGATGGAACAACTCAAGAGGGGATGACTGGTTTCGACTTGGACGGTAGTTCGAGGAGAAGCGGGCCGAGGATCCACGCTTATCTCGTTAACGACGCGTGGGAACCAATAAGTGCCAACAACAACCGCACTGACTTCGCTCTCGCTGCCTGATCAGCGACCGAAGGGTCACGCCCGGGTTTAGCCTTCGACCCGGTGCCTGGCCTCAACTCAGAAGGCTTGCCGAACGGACTGTGTCGCAGGGGCCGTTCGGGACTTCACTGCGGCTGGGCTTGGCTGCAACGCGCTGACGCGAGTGCAGGAGCCGAGTAAAACCGCCATGTCAGCTGCGCCCGGAGAAGCCCTGGTTCGCCTTTCAAGGACGCGGGTTCAATTCCCGCCATCTCCACTCGCCCCGGTGACGACGTCACCGGGGCGTTTTCGTGCCTTCGAACGCTCGGGCACAATAGGCCCCATGGAGGTGGGAGAACCGAGGCTTGGGCAGTTGCTGGTAGCGCGCGATCCCGGTGACGGGGGATTCTTCGACCGCAGCGTCGTCCTGCTGCTGAGCCACGACGACGAGGGCTCCGTGGGGGTTTGCCTGCACCACCCGCTGCCGATCCGGCTTGACGACGACTCAGCCCTTGAGCGCCTACTCACTCCACCGGCCACGATATTCAAAGGCGGCCCCGTGTCGGACGAGACCGATCCCGAACCGGCTTACATCGGGCTGGCGCAACTGCGTCGTCCATACCCTTGGCCGCGCGGCTGGCGTCCCGTCTTTGGCGACGTTGGAACCTTGGATCTGTCGGTCCCGGTGGATCCTATCGGCGGTGACTTCGCCCATCTGCGGGTGTTCATGGGCTACGCCGGCTGGAGTCCCGGACAGCTCATCGCCGAGTTGCTGCGCGGTATGTGGTTTCGGACTCATGCGCTAGCCGAGGAGGTTTTCGGTACCCCCGACGAGCTTTGGCGCCGGGTCCTGCGCCGCTGCGGCGGGGACGCGGCCTTATGGTCTACCTGGACGGACTTACCTGCTAAGAACTAGTGCCCCTCGCCGATACCATGGGGGGAATCAAACAGGAGGTTTGCTTTGGCTGAGGCGCGCAAGCGGTCGCTCGTCCTGATCGTGGACGACGACGCCGCCCTGTCCGAGATGCTTCAGATCGTGCTGCGTCAGGAGGGGTTCGATACCGTGCATTGCGGGACCGGTAGCGGCGCGGTGGCTGCGATGCGTGAGTCCCGGCCCGACCTGGTCTTGCTGGATCTGATGCTTCCAGGACGCGACGGCGTCAGCGTCTGCCGCGACATGCGAGCCGAATCCGGTGTCCCAATCATCATGCTCACCGCCAAGTCCGAGACCGATGACGTCGTTGCCGGGCTTCAGGCCGGGGCCGACGACTACGTCGCTAAGCCGTTCAAGGCCAAGGAGCTCCTGGCCCGGATCCACACCCGGCTCCGCCGTGTCAGTGCGCTGCCCGGCTCCGACCAGCTGACGATCGGCGACCTGGTGATCTCCACGGCAGCTCATACCGTAAAACGAGGCTCTATTACGCTACCGCTCACCCCCCTCGAGTTTGACCTGCTGCTCGCCTTAGCCAAGAAACCGACTCAGGTGTTTACCCGCGAGGCCCTGCTCGATGAGGTCTGGGGCTACCGCAACGCAGCGGATACTCGCTTGGTCAACGTCCACGTCCAGCGGCTGCGATCGAAGGTGGAGAAGGATCCTGAGCACCCCCAGATCGTCGTGACGGTCCGGGGCATCGGATACCGGGCCGGTGAGCCGCAGACTTGGTGACCGGCGCCGGAGCCTGATGCAGCTGTGGTGGAGTTCGCTGCCGCTTCGGGTGCTCGCCTCGACGCTCGTCGCATCCCTGGCCATTCTGGTCCTGGCAGGCCTGCTGCTCATGCAGCAGGTCGCCGACGGGATCTTCGAGTCGAAGCGAAACTCGGCGATTCGCGAGGCCTCCGGCATGCAGCGCTTCATGCAGGAGCAGTTGGTGCTCCCCGAGATGCGGGGCGTCGCCGCCTACGAGCAGCTCAGTCGGCTGGCTGAACTGGCCGGTGCCCAAGCCGGCCAATTCCAGGTCTTCCTCCAAGGCCCGGCCTCACGAGTGGCTTCCTCCCCGACAATCCTCTACCAGTCGATCCCCGCAGAGCTCACTGAGAAGGTGACGGCCAGTGACGGCATGTTCGTGGTCTCCACCGAGCTGAAGGCCACAGGCTCTCTGAACGCGACGCCTGGGCTCGTGGTCGGCAGCAGCTTGGTCACCGCAGTGGGCGAGCGTTTCCCCGTCTACTACGTCTTTCCGTTAATCAGCGAGGTCGCGAGCCTGTCTGATATCCGCCGAGCCGTCATCAGCACGGGCGTCGCGGTGCTGATCGGTTTGGCGGTCATCGCATATTTCGTCACCCGTCAAGTAGTCCGTCCCGTGCGTAACGCCAGCCAGACCGCCCTGCGGCTGGCATCCGGCCATCTCGACGAGCGAATGCCTGTGCGCGGAAGTGATGACCTGGCATCCCTGGCAGTCTCGATGAACGAGATGGCCTCCGATCTGCAGCAGCGGATCCGGGAACTTGAACAGCTCTCGGCCGTCCAGCGTCGCTTCGTCAGCGACGTCAGCCACGAACTTCGCACACCCTTGACGACCATCAAGATGGCCTCCGATTTGTTGTACGAGATGCGCCTTGACCTGGAACCGCAGTCGGCGCGCACGGTTGAACTGATGAACACCGAGATTGAGCGGTTCTCCGAAATGCTCGCCGACCTGCTCGAGATCTCCCGCTTCGACGCCGGAGCGGCTGTCCTGGAGCGTGACGACGTCGACCTCGACGCTCTCGTCGCAGCGGAGGTCGAAGCACACCGCGGCTTCGCCGACAGCCAAGGGACAGAGTTGCGGCTCCACCGAGACGGCGACGCCAAGGCCCAGGTCGATGCCCGGCGCATCACACGAATCCTCCGCAATCTGCTCACCAACGCCATCGATCACGGCGAGGGCAAACCGATCGATGTCACGGTCGCCTCCGACGAGGATGCGGTGGCGGTGACGGTCCGTGACCAAGGGGTGGGTTTCGAGGCCGAACAATCCGCCAGGGTCTTCGACCGGTTCTGGCGGGCAGACCCATCGCGAGCGCGCAAAGCTGGTGGTACCGGCTTGGGGCTCGCAATCTCGTTGGAGGATGCCCGGCTGCATCAAGGCTGGCTTTCCGCCTGGGGCCGGCCCGGACGGGGCGCCCAGTTCCGCCTGACCCTGCCTCGCACGCCCGAGGTGAAGCTCACCAGCTCACCCCTGCCGATCATCCCGCCGGATGTCGACCCGAGGAGGGACCTATGAGCGTTGTCGTGACTAGACGCGGTTTGTTTGGACTCGCCTTGGTCGGCGTTGCCGGTTGCACCCAGCTGCCCACCAGCGGACCGGTTACCGAGGTCACCGCCGCGACCCAGGGGCGCGGCGTCCAGTTCGCACCCGAGCCACCGGCGGCAGGTATGAGCCCAGCTAGCGTCGTCGAAGGGTTCCTGCAGGCTCTTGCGGATCCCGCCGGCAGCTACCAGGTCGCGCGCCAATACTTGACGACTGCCGCTGGGAAGCAATGGCAGCCCGCCGCGGCTACCGTCGTCTACGACGGGCAGGTATTCGAGGTGGACGGGGCCCAGGTGCTGCGCGGCACGACTCGCGGCACTCTGGATGTGACCGGGCGATTCTCCCCCGGCCGAGAAGATCTCAGCCATGACTTCCAGGTATCCGAGGAAGCGGGGGAGTGGCGCATCGGTGCCCCGCCCAGCGGGGTCTTCATCTCAAGCTATATCTTCACGCGTTCCTACGCGACGGTGA
>CAMCJC010000056.1 GCA_945875065.1 uncultured Propionibacteriaceae bacterium
CTACTGGGTACCGGCGGCGATCGCGGCGATCGGCCCCGACGGCAGCATCGACGAGACAGCCGCCGCCACGGCTCGCGGCCGCAACGCCATCGCTGACCCGTTCTTCGCCGTCGCCCGCGCCGCCCTCGGCCAGCCGCAGCCCGCGGACCTGGCGCGTATCCTAAAGCCAGCCGACGGCAGGTGGGAGCCATGGCAGGTGCACGTGTGGGTCGCGGCCCTCCACGGTGCCTTCGGCGACCATGCGGTGCCGACGTTGGCCGGCACCTTCGCTCCCCTCCTTACTGGGCGCGACGATTGGCAGGACTGGATCGCTTCGGTCTCCTCAGCTCCCACCCCCGAGGCTCGGCTCGCCTGGGTCAACAAGCAGCTCGCCTCCGACGACGCCCCCAAGACCGACACCGCAGACGACACCCCCAAGGCCGACACCGCACCGGCCGAACCGCCGGTCGAGTCCTCCCGCGGACTCCTAGTGCAGGCGCTGCAGTACCTGCTGGGAGAAGGGGAGCCGGAGGAAAAGGCCCTTCTCGAAGAGGCCCGCGCTTTGGAGGCGCGGTTCCGCAACCCGCTTGGCGGGAAGGGCCTTGAGCCGCCTAGCCCCCTGAAGACCGGCGGTGAGGCCGTAGATCTCCTGCGCCAGTGCGCCGTTGACCCGAAGGTCGCCGCCGATGTTCGAGGTTGGCTGTGGTCGCAATTCGCCCCCGGCATCCGCGCCGCGATCGCCCCGCTGCGGCAGGTCCCACCTGCCAAACGCGCCGAGGTGCCCGTCGCCCGCCTGGACGGGGTCGTCGCGACGGCTAACGGCCTGAGCGACGAGGCGAAGTTCCGCCGTGCGGTGCGCGAGATTGAGGCCCAGGCCCCGTCTCAGCTCGAACTAAGCGGCCCCAAGATCGCGATCGGCGGCGGCGTGGCGGCGGTTCTCGGCCTAGTCCTGATGATCTTCTTCCCCGACTACGCCTGGGTTCTGCTGCTCGGCGGCATCGCGGTCTGCGTCTTTGGTTTCCGGCTCCACCGCTCCGGCACGATGAAAGCCGCAGCGGTCCAGTACAGAATCCACGCCCTCAACGCCGCCGCCGAGGCCGCCACGAGTAAGGCCAAGAAGCAGGACGAGGCCAACCGCGCCGCCGAAAAGTTCCGCAAGCTACAGCTGGAACGCTTCGACGAGTTGACCTAGGCCTTCCCGCGTGCGCCTGCCGGGACTAGGCTTTTGGTTGCAAGGAAGCGAAAGGGGTCATCATGAGCAAGCGCATCGGGGTGCTGACGGCAGGCGGCGACTCTCCCGGCCTGAACGCGGCCATCCGGGGGCTCGGCAAGGCCGCGATCGAGCGGCACGGGATGGAGGTCGTCGGGTTCCGTGACGGCATTCGCGGCCTCGCGGAGGACCGCAGCTTCGCCATCACCCCCGATTTCCTCTCCGGCATCCTCACCGTCGGCGGCACCATCCTTGGAACCGGCCGTGACAAGGTACATCGCATGACCATGGACGGACAGACCGTCGATGCGATCCCAATCATCTCGGAGGTCGTCGAACGCAATCAGCTCGACTGCGTCGTTCTCCTCGGCGGCGGAGGAACCGCGAAGAATGCGCTGCGCCTGGCCGACGCCGGCCTGCCGGTGATGCACCTACCGAAGACCATCGATCGCGATGTCGCGCACACCGACAACACGTTCGGCTTCTCCACGGCCCTGGAGATCGCGACCGACGCCATCGACCGCCTCCATTCGACAGCGCACAGCCACCACCGCGTGATCCTCGCCGAGATCATGGGTCACAAGGCCGGCTGGCTGGCGCTCGGGGCCGGCATCGCGGGCGGCGCGGACGTCGTCCTAATCCCCGAGATCCCATACTCGGTGGACTCGATCGTCGAAACCATCCAGGCGCGGCAGGCGCAGGGGAAGCATTTCAGCGTCATCGCGGTCGCGGAGGGCGCGAACGATGTCGCGGCGGCGCAGGCGATCGCGGCGGCGGAGTCCCTGCGGAAGGCGGCCGGCACCCCGCAGGAGAAAGCCGCGGCGAAGCAGCACCTCGCGCGGGTCCTAGACGACCACCGCGAACACACGTTCCGCCTAGCCAGGTCCCTGGAGGCGGCGACGGGGCTCGAGTCGCGCGTGACGATCCTCGGCTACGTGCAGCGGGGCGGCACCCCGTGCGCCGAGGATCGCCTGCTCGGGTCGCGCATCGGCACGGCCGCCGCAGAGTTGATCGCGGACGGTGTGACTGGCGTGATGGTCGCGAGCAAGGGCGACGGCGCGGCACCGGTCCCGCTCGACGAGGTCGCCGGGAACCTGGCGCTCGTGCCGGCGGACCATCCGTGGATCCGCACGGCGCGCGACGTCGGCGTCGGGTTGGGCGACTAGTCGAAGATCGGGTCGCGGTCGCGGGAGCGCTTCAACTCGAAGAAACCGTCGTAGGCGGTGACCTTGACGAAGCCGTCGAAGAGCTCTCCCGCAGCCTCTCCCTTCGGCGCCGGCGAGATCACCGGGCCGAACAGCGCCATGCCGCCCACGCGGATGATGGGCGTGCCGACATCATTTCCGACGAGATCCTGCGCGACCTTCTGGAACCGTCGGGCCGCGTCCTCAAACGAGTCGGCCTCATCGATCAGCTTCGGATCGAGGCCGCAGTCGCTCAGGGCCGCGGCGAGGGTCTCGACGGTGCGGGGCTCGGCGCCGGGGTGGAGGCGGGTGCCGACGGCGGTGTAGAACTCGCGCAGCTTCTCCGCGCCGTAACGCTCTTGGATGCCGGCAGTCACGAACGAGAAGACGCGGGTCTTATCGATGTGCTCGCGGTAGTCGGGCGGCAGGTCGCGGCCCTCGTTGAGGATGTACAGGCTCATCGGGTGGAAGGTGACTGCGACGTCACGCACCTTCTCCACCTCGAGGATCCAGCGGGAGGCCATCCAGGCCCAGGGGCAGGTCGGGTCGAACCAGAAATCAACTTGCGTGGTCATGCCTTACAATTTAGACGCCGCGCAACAACTGCCGGATGTCGACGAACGCCATCCGTGCCTCGATGCGCATCAGGCCCAGGTTGGAGTCGATGGGGCCCTGCATGATGAGCATCGTCTCGTCGCCGGTGGTGTAGATGGCGAGGTACCCCTCGTCGCCCCGGATCACGACCTCCGCCAGCGATCCGATTCCGGCGTGGTCGGTGACCCGCAGCCCCAGACTCGCCACGCCGGCAGCCATGGCGGCGATGCGCTCGGCGTCGTCGTCGGAGAAGTCGTGGGCGATGGGCAGGCCCTCCTCTGAGGCGATCATCACGCCAGCGAGTTCGGGCAGGGACTCCCGGAGCCCGGCGATGACCTGCGTCACCTCCGTGGACTTGTTCCGGCCGCGTTTGGCCTCGGACTGCTCGATTTCAGCGACAGGGGCCCACGGCTCGGCCCACGGCTCGGCGCTGTGGGCCTCGTTGGGCACCGTGATGTCGTTCAGGCCATCGTCGAAGTTCTCGTCAACCGCTGGTTCGTCGACGCTCACGCTCATGCTCTCCTGGTTCTCCTCTCGCTCCCCGGTTCGATCGTAGAAGGCAATCGCGCAGATTCGCCACCAGTCGCCGAATGGAGGGCACGATCCATGCAAAAATATCGCTGGGACGTCAACTTCGGTTATATGGTCCTGTCGGATGACTGTGGGAGGGTGCTATGAACGGACGCGGCGTGGTTACGGCCGCTGGGCTCGCTGCCGTCGTCACGGCTGGGGCCGTGACCGGGGCTTGGCTAGTGGAAAAGACTCTGACCGAGGAGGCGCGGGCCGCGCTCAAGGCTCAGGGGATCGACGCTGAGGTCACGTTCTCTGGCCGTTCGGCAACTATCACCGCGGGCTCGGCGGAAGCCCGGCAGGCGGCCGCGACGGTGATCGGCGTCCCGTGGGTGGCGGACGTTAACTACGAAACGGATGCCCCTGCTAGTCAGACCGCGACTCCGGCCTCCAGCAAGGCCGTTGAGCCGGTCGGGAAGACCGCTAGCGCGTCGTCATCGCCTTCTCCGTCTCCCTCCGCTGCCCCGTCTTCCTCCCCTGCCCCATCACCCTCGCCCACTCCGTCGCCCTCGCCGACGCCCAGCCCCACCCCGATTCCCGCGGTCGTGGTTCACTTCTCCGGCGGCTCGGATACCTTGGTCTCGGACCAGGAGTCGAAGAAGGTCGAAGAGGTGGCAGCATGGCTGAAGGCCAACCCCACCAAGGTGGTCCAGGTAGTCGGGCACACCGACTCCGGGCGCACCGAGTCGTTCCGCGAGGAATTGTCCGCGCAGCGCGCCAAGAAGGTGGTTGACCAGCTGGTCGCCGCTGGCGTCGACCCTGCTCAGCTGGTCGCCGTTGGGAAGGCGGCCACCGAACCGGCAGAATCCAATGACACTGACGAGGGTCGCGCCGCCAACCGTCGCGTGACGTTTGTTGAACAAGGCGAAAGGTGATTTGAATGAACGGCTTCACGCAGCTGACGCTGTGGCTAGTGCTGATCGGGCTGGTGATCGCGGTAATCGCGTTCTTCCTCGGTTGGTGGGCACGCGGCCGTCGAAAGGTCACCGCCAAGGATGCGGCTCCGTATGCCGCCGGGTCGGTTGTCGCCGCCGGAGCTGGAGCAATAGCAGGTGCCGTCGCCGCCGAGTCGGCCGATCAGACCCGGCCGAGCGCCGCCGCGTTGTTCGAGGAACCGGATGAGACCGTCGATATCGACGGTCGGTCGCGTCGCGAGGCGGCGGCCCAGTCCGAAGCCGAACGTCGCGCGGAGGAGGCCGAGGCCCGACTGTTGGCGGCTGAACAGCGCGCTGACGACGCCGAACAGCGGGCGAAGGAGGCCGAGGCCCGAGCAATTGTTGTTGCGGAACAGCACACCCCGGTCCCTGCCGCGGGTAGCGTTGCAGGGGTGGCAGAAGACATTGACGCACGAGTCGCGGAGGCCGAGGGGCACGCCCGTGACGCCCAGTCCCGCGCCCACGAGGCCGAGAATCGCGTGGCGTCGCTGCAGCAGCGCGCGGAGGAGGCGGAGCAGCGAGCCGAAGAGTCCGCGGCTCGCGTTTCTGAGCTCGAGATCCGGGTCGGCGTCGCGGAGCAGCGAGCCAAGGAAGTCGAGGATCAGCTGGCGCTCACGGAGTCGCGGTTGACGGAGGCCGAGGCCCGCGCCGCGGGGCAGGACGACGTTGCGGCTCCGTCGCTGGCGGCCGGAACCGACGATGGCGCCCGCATCGCCGAGCTGGAGGCTCAGTTGGAGCGCCAGGAACGAGAGATGTCGCGCATGGAGAGGCGCGCCACCAGTAACTGGGACAAGACGATGCCGCAGCTGCTTGAGCGCATCAACGTGCTCGAAGCCGATCTTGACAAGGCTCAACGCCACCGCGCCGAGCTGCAGGCCCTGCTGAACCTGGAGCGCGACGCCGTCGCGGCGGAAGCCGAGCCGGAGTACCACGTCGACCCCACGACCGGCCTGGTCACCACCGTAGAGCCCACCGAGGACATCTACAGCAGCGTCATCGGCCAAGACGACCACGCGACCATCGGTGGCGGCGCGGCGGAGAAGATCGGCGGTGCCGACGACCTCGTCATCGGCGGCCACGCCGACGAGCCGGCTGAGATCGAGGCAGCACCGGCTGAGGAACTCGCACCGGAGGCGGCACCGGCCGAGCAGGCCGAGGACGCATACGTACCCACCATCGGCGGCGACCAGCCACAGACCATCGGCACTAACGAAGCCGACACCATCGGCGGCGAAACCGAAACCCTCGCAGAAGACCTCACAGAAGGCCACGTCGAAACCCACGCCGCCGAAAGCTTCGAGGACACCGCCCCCGACCGGGTCGAAGACGAATACGTACCCACCATCGGCAGCGACCAACCACAGACCATCGGCACTAACGAAAGCGGCACCATCGGCGGCGAAGACGGGGACGTCACCGAGACCCACACCGTCGAAAGCTTCGAGGACACTGCCCCCGAGCAGGTCGAAGACGCATACGTACCCACCATCGGCGGCGACCAGCCACAGACCATCGGCACTAACGAAGCCGACACCATCGGCGGCGAAACCGAAACCCTCGCAGAAGACCTCACAGAAGGCCACGTCGAGACCCGCGCCGCCGATCTGGACGAGCAGGAATCGACCGCCGACGATCATTCGTTCGGCGCTGACAAGGGCCTAGCCGTCGCCGACGGCGCTGCCGCGCTCGCGGGGGCTGCCTGGCTCGCCACTGACCACGACGACAACGCCACCGAAGCCGAAGCCGTGCAGGCCACTGACGACATCGAGCAGCCGTCCGAGGAGGCCGGAGCCGAGGGGTTCATCGCCGAGACGACGAGCGAGGAGCAGGTCGCAAAGGAGGCAGCCGCTGAGGAGGTCGTGAGCGACCAAGACGCGACCGAGTTCGGCGCTGATGAGGAGCCTCGCGCCGACGAGACCGCGACCGACGTCGCCGAGTTCCGCACCGATAACGAGCAACTCGGCGAGGACGTCCGCCTCGACGAGACCGCGAGTGAGTCGTGGTCCGTTAGCGAAGGCGAGGGCGAGGACACCACCGCGGTCGACCGGACCCCGCGTCCGACGACGGACGAGTTCGCGGGCCCGGCCGAGCAGATCGTGGGCGAAACCGACCTGTCGTACCTGCCGGAGGGCTCCGACGAGCACAGCCACGCTGGCTACGGCTGGGCCTACGAGGCGCCGACCGCAAACGTCGGCGAGGGTGAGGCCACCACGCTGGAGCCGGTCGAGGTTGCTCCGGTCGAATTGGAGCCGGTCTCCGTAGACCCCATCGACGACGAGTTCGACGGCCTCAGCGATCAGACGGTCACCGTCGACGACTCCTTCTACTCGCCATCGTTCACCGGCGGCACCGCCGTACCCGAGGAAGACGAGCGCGATTACACCTCGGCTGACGCCTCCGCAAGCGAAGCGACCGAGGCTGAGGATCGCGTGGAGGTCTCCGAGGATGCGCCGACTGACAGCGCCGCGGACGAGTCCGTCACCAGCGCCGACGACCGCGAGGAGGCCACCGACCACGCGCCGGTAACCGACGTGGCGGACGAGGCCGTAGGCGTGCACGCCGGCGAGGAATCGAACGTCGAGGGCGGCCAACCGCTGCACTCGGCGGGACCGTACGACGCCGAGTACGGGCGCGAAGAGTGGCCGTCGTTCCATATCGACCCCGCGAACGCCACCCACGACGGCGTCATCTACGACGACGAAGCCCCGACCATCGTCGACATGCCGGCGATCCAGGAGCCCATCCTCGAGGACGAGCCCGCCCCGGCCAGGGCGGACGAATCCGAGCAGGCGGACGCGGTCGGCCTGGAGTCCCCGACCCGCGCCACCTCGTACGACGCCGACTTCGAGGAGGCGCAGCTCAACGAGGCGACCCTCGCCGACGAGACCATCGCCGATGCCAAGGCCGAAGAGGATGCCCGGGTCGATGAGACCGACGAGCAGACCAACTTCAGCCACCTGACGCCGGCTTGGGAGCAGGTCTCCGACACCGACCAGGCGGAGGCCGCCAGCATCCAGCCCCAGTGGGAGACCCCCCTGTCCGATACCACCGTCGCGGACGCCACGCCCGCGTGGGAATCACCGGCAAGGGAGCAGCTCTCCAACGAGACTACTGCCGAGACCGCCTCTGAGTGGCAGGCCCCAGGAGCCGACCAGCTATCGGGCGAGACCATCGCCGACCCCGCCCCTGCCTGGGAGACCTCGACGAGCGATCAGCTGTCCGATGAGACCGTCGCTGACCCCACCGGCACCGACACCACCTCCGAGTGGCAGATCCCGGGGGGCGACCACCGCTCCGACGCCACCGCCTCTGCCCTGCCGCCCCTGACACCGTTCCGCGTGGACACCCCGGCAGACGAACCGGCATCGGATGAGGCGACGCTCGGCAACGCCTGGCTGTCGGACCACACGCCGACCGCGTACTACGACGAGGCGCCGGAAGCCGGTGGGATCGCGGCGGTGCCGTTCGAGGAGGCGCCGACGCAGGTGAACATGCCGGCGATCCGCGACGACTTCGAGCCGACTCCTGAACCTGAACCGACTCCTGAGCCCGAGGCGGCAACGCAGGTCGAGGACTTCCTGCTGGATGAGACCGTGGGCGTGGAAAACGACTTCATGCCCATGGACGCGGCCACGGCGACCCCGTCGGCGGAGGCCTTCGAGTCCAGCCATGACCTGAACATCTTCCGCGACCAGGAGGCCCCGGCCGCGTCGGCGCCGAAGCAGGACGATGACATGGTCGACACCAAAGAGATCCTGCTCAACCTCAACAACCGCAAGGAGACGCTGTCGGTGAAGGTGCCGCTCGGGCAGGAGGCGACGTTCTGGGAATACGTTGCCAGTGACACGGGCGAAACCAACGAGTACGGCGATCCGATCTACCCGGAGGATTAGTCCAGCCTACGAATACCGATTGAGAAGTGGCCCGCCAGGAGGAGAATCTGGCGGGCCGCTTCCTTATTCAGGCGACGACCACGGTGTCGTCGTCAGTGGCCCGCCCGTGAGTGAGGATCCGGGCGAGGCCGAGCGTTTGCCGCAGGTAGTGGCCCCCGAAGAGGGCGCAATGAACCAGCAGCATGTGGAACTGATGGACGGCGACGCGCTCCCGCCAGCCGTCGGCCAGGGGACTGACCTCCTGGTAGCCGGCGATGATGGCGTCGCGGTGGTCGACGCCGAAGAGCGCGAGTTCGGCAAGGTCAGTCTCGGCGTGGCCGCCGTGGGCCGACGGGTCGATGAGGGTGCCGACGGTATGCCCGCCAACCTGTTCCCAGACGATGTTGCCGCCCCATAGGTCGCCGTGGATGCGCGCAACCGTTCCGACGAGCGCCGGCTGCGGCGCGTCGAAGCGGCCGGCGGCGATGGCGTCGATCGCCCTGGTCAGGCGACGTCGGCCATCGGTGTCGACCTGCATCAGCCGCAGGTAGGGGCGAAGCCTGGCCTCGGCGAAGAACGCCCCCCACGACTGCCACCTGGGGGTGCGGGAGACGGGAGCAGGCAGGTCGGCTAGGCGGGCGTCGGAGTCGCGGAGGCCGGTCGGTGGCGCACCCCAGTGCGACGCGCCGGCGGCATGCGTGTAAGCCAGGGCCCGGCCAAACGCGGCGGCGTCCTCGAGGCTCGGGGTGCCGGGTGGCATCATGCGGGTCTCTATCCATCCGTCGCCGATGCCCATCACGTCCGCGACGGCGGCACCGGACGGAGCATCGCCCAGCCAGCCGAGACTCGCCGCCTCGGTAGCGATCGCTTCCACGCTGCCGATCTTCCTGAATCGCATGACGCCTCCTCGTCGAGTGCACTTCGTCGGGCTCACCTCCAGCTTCCGTCCCCCTTGTCGAAAACCGAAGTCGAGCGCCCTCCAAAGTAGTCCACCGATCGGCCAGGCAACAGTGTGAAGATGACCTCGGTTGATACCGATTTTCCCCGGCAGGCGGGTTCAAGACCGGGCTGCGCACCAGGTCGCTAGCGCGCCGAGGGCTTCGGGTGCGACCTGGCTAGGGGTGTTGTAGTCCAGGTTGCCGCCGGGGCCGGCCGGCATGAGGAGATGGTTGAGACCAGGCAGGAGGTGTTTCTCGGCGTCGACGCCTGCCAGCCGCGAAGACCAGGGTTCATAGTCGGTGGCGGCTGGGACTTGGCCGTCGGCGTCGCCGTGGAGGAGCAGGAAGGGACGGCCGGTCCTGAGGTCGGAGCCGAGCGATGCGTGGACTTCGCCGATACTCTCCCAGTAGCCGGCGGGCAGGCCGAATGCGGCGGCTGGGGCTTTCGCGGCCGTCGTCTGGTTCTCGATCTCGGCGATCTTCGTCTGGTCGTCGGCGGCGGCCTTGACGAGCTGGTCGTGCATGATGTCGGCGAGGTGGCGCGGGGAACCGGCGAGGATCGCACCGCCGGCGAGGTCGGGGTGGGTGGCGACGATGCGCGGGGTGAGCATGCCACCGAGGCTATGGCCGACGACGACGATCCGTTTCCCGGCGACCTCGGCGTGGCTGGCTAGAAGCTCGATGGCGGCATCCACGTCGTCGAGGATCTCGGTTCGCAGGGTGACCTGTTCGGGGTCGGACGGCGGTTGCTCGGCATAGCGCTTGTTGAACCGCAGCGCCGGGATTCCGGCCGTGACTAGGCCTTCAGCGAGGTCGCGGAGGATGTGGTTGGCACCGACGGTACCGTCGAGGTCGGTAGGTCCGGAGCCGCCGACCAGAACCACCGCGGCACCTTCCGCCGTCGCCCCCTCCGGGGGTAGGGCTAGGACGCCTCGAAGCCCCAGTTCGCCAACTTTGACTTCCTCGGCGCGGTAATCGGCCGGGGAGGCGCTGGCCGTCGGCTGATTCGCGATGGCCTGGCGGTCGGCGTCGTTCGGGGCGCGCAGATAGAGGCCGTCGATCTCCTGCTTCGCGTTGAAGCTGAACTGGCAGGCGACATCGCCACCTTCGAAAGTCGCTATGACGACGACCACGACCCGCTCGGCCCCCGGCTCCCCTAGCACCCCGGATCCAGCGAGCTTCTGGTATTTACCCCTGCCAGGCAGGGTTTGGTCCCACGCAGCCTGGAGCTGTGTCGCTTTGAGCGTCCCTTTGAGTCTGCCGGCGAGCCTGTCGATCGTTGACTGATAGTCGCCGCCGGCCATCGCCGTCGTCAGCTGCTTCCCCAGGGCTATCGCGGCCTCGACATCCAGCGACGACGCAGGTGCTACCGGCCTTGAACACCCGACGGCTCCCAGAGCCAGTCCGGCAAGGAGGGTACGTCGTCGCATATGGGAGACCCTATACGTTGCGCATCAAGCCGATGCCGGCCTCCTTCCTGGCTTGGCGGTCGAGCTGAATCTTCGTGGCGAAGTTCACTGGGCACTGCGGTTCTAGCTTGCCGGTATCGATCGGCTGCGCCTGGCTGAGGTGCAGCCCGTAGCGCGGCAGGTCCTCAACCAGGGTCTTCAGGACCTTCGCCGCCAGGGGCCGGGGAAAGGAGCCCTCCGCAGACAACCTCGCCTCGAAGTCGAAGACGAAGTCAACGGTGCCAGGACCGATGTCGCGGGCGGCTAACACCGTCACCTGGTGCCCGTTGCGGGTTCGGAGCCCGGGGAT
>CAMCJC010000057.1 GCA_945875065.1 uncultured Propionibacteriaceae bacterium
CGGGGTAATGCCGAACGAACAGTCAGACCGCGTTAGCCAAGAGGTCCGTTTTGGGCTGCTGCCTCCGCTATAGGTGCCTCCGGCTAGGTCTGCTGGAACAATCTGCTGGCTCATGTCAGGATGCTGGTCGGAGGAATCATGACTTACCAAACACCTGGCGGACAGCCGCTGCCCTCGCAGGGCGTCCCGACGAAGTACCGCGTCGGCGATCCTCACCCCATCCCGCTCACGACCGACCGCTTGGTCGCCCGGACCACCTCGACGCCCCTGATGGTCGGAGCTTTCGCGGTGATTGGACTCATCGGAATACTCCTGCTGATCTTGACGATCGTAATGCTGCTCGATCCAACGGACGAGCCGAGCCTGTGGGTAGGACCGGGGGCTGGGGCGGTGTTCTTCCTGCTCCTCGCAGCATTGGTCCTCACCATGCGCACAGTTTTCGACGCCAACGGCGTGCATTCGACCATGTTGTTCTACAAGCGCGAGATCCCGTGGCCACCTTCGAGGACCGGCTTCTTCGTCCTAGTACAGCGCACCCGGATCTCCGTCGTGGCGCGACTCGTCGCGATCCTGCCTGACGGCAAGATTCACTACATCTTCGCGCCCAGGTGGACGGGCGTGAGTTACGACAAGGCGGAGACCAAAGCCCTGAACGAGCTGAACCGTATCTGGGCCTGGGCCGTGGCCAAGGGTTACGCTACCGACGGCGGACGGTACATCATCGTCAAGGGTGGCCTGCCGGGCCTGCAGCAAATGCGCGAGGATCAGGAGCGGCGCTGCGGCATCCTGCCGCCGCTCAGGTGAGTTCGCGGCGCCAGAGCGCGAGCCCGATCCACCCCACCACGACAACTCCCCCGCCCGTCACGGCCCCCCAGAGGGCGGCTTGCCACACGCCCGGCTGCACCTGCGGCGTCGGTGTCACCGATCTATTCGGCAGGGGCTCCTCGGGGTTCCAGGTCGAGGGCAAATCGATGCGTTCGGCGTGCACCAGGAAGCGGTGCGAGTTCACGCCGTACGGCGTGCAGGTGACCAGCGTGACCAGGTCCTTGTCGGGGAGTAGAGCGAGGCTATCGACCTGGCTCGGCAGCACGACCTCCGTCGACGTCACCTGGTAGGCATGGTCCTCGCCGAGGACGCGGATGACGAACCAGTCGCCTGCCCGGATTTCCTCCAGCCGATCGAACAAGCGCGCGGTGGGTAGACCGGTGTGTCCAGCCAGCACCGTGTGGGTGGAGGGCCCCCCGATCGGAAGAGTCGTGTTCACGACGTGTCCGACGCCGTGCTCGAGCTCCTTCTCCTTCGTGTAGTGGTAGATCGGCAGGTCGACGTCGATCTTCGGGATGACGATGCGGCCCATGACATTGTCGCCGGCGAGGTTCAGCGTCGCCTCGTATTCCTCGTTCGCGGGCGGGGTGTCGGCGGCATCGAACGGGTCGATGACCTGCGAGGCCCCGGCACGGAGCTTCTCGTTGTAGGCGAGGGCCCGCTCCTTCTCGGTGTTCAGGTCCTCGGGCCCAGCCGCTGCGACGACGCTCTCCTGTACCTTGGTGACCTCGTCCTGTGAGCGCTGGTTCATGGCGTCGGCGACGAATGGATAAGCAACCAGGCCCAGCCCTGCCAATACGACGATGACCGCGGCCAGCATCCGTTTCCAGCGACGCCGTCGCGGCGGGGATGTGACGACCTCCCCGCCGCGCTCGATCTCAGGAACGGTTCCGCCTCTTCGGCAGCACGAACAGCACGATGCCGCCGACGATCAGGGCGGTGCCGCCCGCGACTAAGACCAGAACGCCCCCGGCGCCTGTGGTCGGCAGCAGCGGCTGTTTCGGGTCGATTACGCTGGGACCGGCCAGGTAATTGTTCTCGGTGATCGCTCCCGTAGCGGGATTGTCGCTAGTCGCCGTGTCAGCGCTCAGCGTGAACTGCTGGTCGGGGGCCTTGCGGTAGCCGGACGGGACCACGGTCTCGGTCGCGGTGTACTGGCCGGCCGCCAGATCCTCGAAGTAGACCCAGCCGTCCTGATCGGATTGCGAAGTCAGTACCTGACCGTTGTTCAAGGTGATGGTGAAGGTCGCCCCGGGCAGCGGGGTGCCGTCGGGCTGAGTCTTCTTGAAGTAGTAGCCGTAGGTCTTTACCGTCGTCGAGTCGGAGGGCTCTTTGGTGCCGCCATCGTAGGGATTCGGGTTGAACGTGATCTTCGCGTTGTTCGCGGTCACGCCCGTGGCGTTGGAGAATGCGTCGGCCGTTATCGCTGCCTTGTACGTGACCGTAACCTGTTCGCCCGGGTGCGCCAGGACGTAATCGCGGTTGTACGTGATCTTCAGCTGGTTGCCTGTGGTCGAGAGCGTGTAGGCGGCACCGGTCGCGGCGGGCTGCCCGCCTATTAGGACGGAGTCGGCACGCAATTCGAGGCCAGCCCCCAGGTCGTCGGTGATGACGAAGGTGGCGTTTGCGGCATCGGTTGGGTAGTTCGGCAGCGCGGTGACGATCTTGAACGGCACCTCGTCGCCGATGCCGTACTTATCGGTGGACTCGGCATCATTGTCGCCGACGGTCTTGGTTACGGAGACCTCGGTCATCTTGACGGCAAGGGTCTGCCCCTGGTGCGGGGTGTAGGTGGCCCCGGCTGGTGTGGGGCTGACGTCGACGATCATGTTCTGGTAGACCCGGGTGTCGCCGTTGGTGCTGGTGACGCGGATCAGGTAATACCCGCTGCCCAACGTGAGAGCGGCGCTGTTCCCGTTCGCCTGGGCCGTGACGGCCGCGTTGCCGAGATTGTTCGCGATTGCAGCCGCCGCGTTCTGCATGGCGCTGCGTTCAACGAAGTTCGTGCCGTCGGAGACCACGGCCGAGAGTTCGTCGATCGTGTTGAACGCTTCCGGCAGCCCCGGGGCCATGATGTAGGTGAGGTTGTTGGCTGCGTCGATGTCGGCGTCGGCGATCAGGTAGGCGCTGACGGTGTCGCCGTTGAGTAGGCCGGTGATGGTGACGGTGCTGTCAGGGACGTCCGTCCCGCTGGTCGGGTTGGCGACGGCCAGCGAAGGCGTGGCCAATACCAGCGCTGCCGCGGCTGCGGCGCCGCAGCACACCCGCGCGATACGGCGGGCCAAGCGACTTTTCATGGTGGTTTCTCCTTGGTTATTCAGATGAGTTCTTCGAAACGGCGACCGAGCAGCACCCAGGCGCCGGCACCGACGATCAAGGCGGTGCCGCCGAAGAGCCATAGAGTGATGCCGGGGCCGGCGGTGTTCGGGAGGACGGGGATGGGCTGATTGGCGATCGTCATCGTCGCGTAGCCATTCTTGACGGGCAGTTTCCCCAGCGCCCCGTTGTTGTCGGAGGCCAGGATGTCCCCGCTGGTGTTCACGACGAGGCGGTAGGGGGTCGAATCGAGGCGGTAGCCGCTCGGGGCCTGCGTCTCCTTGATCCAATAGGTATCACCGGTGACCAGGCCGTGGATCAGGGCTTGGCCGGTCCCCTCCGCGGTAATCACCTCAGCGGTGGGAATCGGGGTGGCGAAGTGGGCGTCGGTGTAGAGCTCCGCGAGTTGGTCAGCGTCACTGTAGACGCCGTCGCCGTCGTCACGGTAGATGGTGAATGTCGCTCCAGGAACCGGCGTATTACCTTCAGTGGAGACCTTAGTCACGGCGATGGAGCTGCGATATTCGTTGGTGAAAACCGGACCGTCGGCGTCGTAGGTCGCAACGACGTTCAGCCGTCCGCCTCCCCCGTCTGCAATCTTGACCGTAACGGTTTCGACGTGGGTGTCGTAGATGTAGTTGTTGGCGCGTCCGTTGTACTCGCGGATCGTGTAGGTGAAGGTCTTGCCGATGTCATCCTGCGTGAACCGCAGTTCGTTAAATATGGCGTCTCCGGCGGCGTTCGAGTACTTCGAGTCGACCTGGTTTCCGGCGGAGTCGAACAGGTCGAACGCAAACTGGTCGGCGGCCAAGTTGCGACCACGCAGGTTTTTCTTGGCCTGCAATTGAACTTCTCCCGTCGCCTGATAAGGCACCAGGACATCGACTCGTTCCGTCCGCTTCTCATCTCTATTAATAGCCACCGAGGCTTCGTTCTGGATGACCCAATACCGCTTTCCGTTCACCTCCGCGGTGGGGTATGGGGCGATGTCATAGGTTGTGGACACCGGAACTGATAGTCGAAAGACGTGTTCCCCCTCGGCATAGCCATGGCCAGTGTTCTTAGCTGTCGCAGTAAGCGTCTGCCCTGAGATCTGGAACGTCCAGTTGTCGGTGGCATCGGAGCCACCCTTGAGCACTTGGAGGGTCGCCCCGGCAGCATCGAAAGCTGGATCGAGGACGTCAGTGAGGACGATGGAATCAGCTTTGTTGGAATCGGCCACGTATGGCAGTTTTTGAGTAATATCGAAGGTGACGATATTTCCCTTGTCGGTGATCTGCTGCGGTGGCGTTTTCGCGGGTCGAGACCACTGCGGGTACAGCGCCACTCGAGAGTCATAGCCGATGCCCGTCGAAGCCCCTTCGCCACGCCACTCGGTGGTGAACCGCGGGCCTGCGGTCGTTGCGATCGACGACCGGCTGGTCGGGGTATTGGAGTTGTCCTCGGCTCCCGACCGGAACCAGGTGTTGTTGTCGGAGACTTTGAGATCGGTGTTCTTGCCGATGATGACCTCGTCCTTGTAGCCATCGACCAGGTGAATCCCCTCGCGCCAATCTGACCCGAAGTCGTAAGCGGCACCGCCACCTTGGCTGTGGCGGATCGGCTGGTCGATGTCCCAATAGAGCATTCCGACTTCATTGTCGGCGCTGATCATGTCCTCGGTTCCGGAACGGACGAAAGTCGTGACGAACGTCGACGCCACACCGATCGTCGTTCTACCTTCCGTATCGGATGCGGCAAGCGGTCCATAGACCCGAGAGATTTGGAAAGGTGAGAACCAGGCGGGTTCCGGCAAGCCGTCGTACTGCCAGCCGTAGACCGAAGTAAATTCGATTATAGAATCGACCGACTCTCCCGAAGAAGTATACCCGACATCATTCAGCCGCACCTTGAAACCGGGCCATTCGCTGCCGCTATAAGAGAGCGTTCCGCCGTCGGGGTAACGCCACACCATGTAGGACCCGCCCCACTTCTCGTGGCTCCAATAGATATACCATCCGTTGCCCAGAGCCTTGGATGGGCCGTCCTGGCTCCCCTTGTCGGCGGGGTCGAGTCCAGAGAAGTCATGCCATGCTCCGTTTGCCCAGAACTGGGCCTTCTCACCGGTGGGGGTGCCATTGACGTAGACGGTGCCGCCTACGTTATCGAGCACGTCGTCGACATATTTGAGGGTCTGCGCCTCGGCGCACACGGGAGAGGCCACGAAGACTAGGAGCGTTGCTAGGAGGGCAGCCAGCAGGCGGGGCATGATCCCCCTGTCCTGACGCGTTGTGCGCGCCTCAATGGCCCCCGCCATACTGCCCCCCAGCCATGTAGCACTATTAGTCAAACTAGCATCGCCGGCTAAGGCGGTTCAACCGAGCGGGTCTAGCGGAACTTTAGGGATCGCGCTCTCACAGTGGATCACCGAGGCTGATCCCCGTCACTGGTGAAACACCGCCAGCAGTTCCCCCACCAAGCCCGACAGGGTCGCGGCCTGCCACTGCTGCAGGATGTCACCGCTGGTGAGGTCGACGGTCACGTAGCGGCCATCGCGAGTGAGGCACTCACGAGTGTCGTCCTGCCCAAGAACCGGGAGGAGGCCGTGGATGTCGAGATCGCCGACAATCCACTCAAGCTCTTCGAGGACGGTGGCGATATCGAAGATCCTCCACTGTCTTAGCTCGCCGGCTTCCGAGGCAAACCCGCCGTTGTAGAACCCGCGCAGGGCGAGAAACTCCATGTGATCGTGAGGGATCGGATACGGCCACGCCTCGCTTAGCCGAGCCAGCAGAACGGGCGTCTCGACCGAGGCGGGGTTCAGCTCGTGGTCCTCCAGGAACGCGTAGACGCTGGTGCCCTCAGCCATGGGCCCCTCCTCTCCGAACCCATATTCCCAGGGACATGGGTCAGTGATTAAGTCAAAGTTCGCGATGTCCCAGGATCGCTGCGGCCGCCGTCACGAGCAGAACGACCACTAACAGGCCCGTCACGACGGGCCAGGGCCCGGCCGGTTCTTGACCCACGCCCAGGGCGGCGACCGCCTGGCGCAGGCCCGCCGGGGTGTAGCGGGTAGCGGGCTCCCACAGGCCCGCGAGCAGCAGGGCTAGCATGCCTCCCAGCCCAACGCCAGCGGCAGCCAGGCCGCTGTTCAGGCTCGCCGATCCGAGAAGGGTGCAGGACATCAGGACCAGCGCCAGCACCAGCCAAGCCCCGGTTTGGGCAAGTAGCAGCCCGGCATCGACGTTCGCAAACAGCGCGGCCGTCAACGCCAGCTCGATGCCAGCGGCGCAGCAGGTCGTAACGACGAGGAAGCCGGAGTGCGCCACGAACTTCGCCACCACATAGGCGGAGCGCGTAATCGGCTTGGTGAGGACCAGGATCTGCGTGCCCTGACGGGCCTCACCGCTGATAAGGCCGCCGGTGGCGAGGATAACCGTCAGCAGGCCGATCTCGCTGAGATTCTTGCCCCATTGGCCGAGCGAGTCGAGCCAGGTGGGGTCGGGCAGCGCGAACTGGACGCCGCTGCCGGCCAGGAGGGAACCCATGAGTTCCTTCTGGTAGCGGGCGGTCAGCGGACTGATAATCGCCAGGGCTAGGAGGAGGATGACGAAGACCCAGATCCGCCAGGTTCGCACGATCTCGAGCAGTTCCTTGCGCAGCAGCGCCACGAAGCCGGTCATCGGACCTCCTGGGTGAGTTGGACGAAGGCGTCCTCGAGGCGAACCTGCTCGGGGCCGTAGGCGACGAGAGCGCAGCCGGCCCGCTGCAGGAGTGCGGGGATCGCCCGGTTAGCCGCGGCGACGTCGGTTACGGTCAGCACGACGCCACCATCGACGCGTTCCGTCGCGACCCACCAAGGCTCCTGGGCCACGAGCTGGTTCAGGGCGGCTGAGGACCCGTCGATGCTGATCCGGAGGCGCTGTGATCCGCCGTAGCGGTCTCTGAGGGCGGGGACGGTATCGGTGGTGACGACGCGCCCTTGGTTGAGGACGATCACCGAGTCGCAGACGCGCTCGACATCGTCGAGGAGGTGGGTAGAGAACAGCACTGTCGCCTTGCCGCGCAGTGCCTCGATCATCGTGAGGATCTCTTTGCGGCCGAGCGGGTCGAGGGCGGACGTCGGTTCGTCCAGGACCAGCAGCGATGGTGCATTGATGAGCGCCTGAGCGACGCCGAGCCGCTGCTTCATGCCGCGCGAGAACCCGCCGATGCGGTGCGTGACGTCGGTGAGTCCGGCCAGGGCGAGCAGCGATTCGACGCGGGCCCTCAGCGTCGCGCCCGAGAGGCCGAACAGGCTCCCCGCGAACCGTAGGAACTCGGGTGCGGTCATCCACGCCGGAAAGCCGGGGACGTCCGGGAGATAGCCGATGCGGGAGCGTACGGCATTGCCGGCACGGGCCGCGTCCTCGCCGAAGACGGAAATGGCTCCGGAGGTCGCGCACGCTAGGCCGAGGAGGATCCGCAACGTGGTGGTCTTACCGGCCCCGTTCGGGCCGAGGAACCCGACGACCTGCCCCTCGGGCACGGCGAACGTGGCGGCATCAAGGGCCCGTTTGGTCCCGTAGGTTTTCGTGAGCCGGGAGGCCTCAATGGCGTTCATCGTCCCTCTCCATAGAGGTTGTCAACGGCGTCGGCGATGCTCTTCGCGCTCGCCGCCTGGGGTTCGAGCTGGGGGGCGCGGCGTCTCCCGCCGATCAGGAAGGCGACGGGACCGAAGAACCCGACGACGATCACGACCGCCAGCCAAGCGGCGCGCGGCAGCGTGAGCCGAGACTCCTCCGTCTTGAGCAGGACTACGAGCGCGACGACCAGCAACGCGCCCTGGACCAGGCAGGCGACGACGAGCGCCGCTAGCGCGGCCGGTGGAAGCCGCATCAGGTCAACGTGCATCGTTCTCCTTTCGGGCCGCACGTTCGACGGCGGAGCGGATTGGGAGGGTAAGCCCCAGGACGGCCGTTGCGACCCCGGCGGCGACTGCCACGACACCGTAACCGCGACGGTGCCGGTCAATCGCCTTCCCCAGGGCCGCGCCCAGGACAAAGTTGGCGAAAGCCTGGGCTGTCAATCGCTGAATCACGGGCTGCTTCGTCGCGGTTGGTAGCGCAGCCGCCGCGACGATCGCGGCAGCGACGATGGCATCGCGCAGGTCGTCGTCACCGCGGCGAGCCAGGGCGGCGTGGGCAAGATTAGCGGCGGCCACGACTGCGGTAGCTACGAGCGGACTGGCGGCATCTAAGGTGCGCAGTTCGGCGAGAGTGTCGGGGCCGATGTCATCGGGCCGCAAGAGTCCGAGTCGGACGGCGGCGGCGCCCAGGTTGACCGAATAGCCCCAACCGAACGCTTTGGGCACGAGAAGCCTCGTATCCGATGGATCGAAAAGGCGGCGCCACCAGGTGGCATCGACCGACCAGTTGACGGGGATGCCAAACAGGCGCCCCGCCGGCGGAGGGTCGAACTCGTCTGGCTGGTCCTCGGCGAAGGCTGCGTCCAGGGCCGCGGCATACTCCTCGGGAGCCCCAAACTCGGCACACGCCCGATCCTCGCCGACGGCTTCAGACAACTCGGCAAGCGCATCGCGGAGTTCATCGAGCCCTGCTCTGGCGTTGCGGACTCGCAGGGCGGCCCTCACCCGGCGGACGTATTCATCGATGGTCACGCTGTCGGTTCCTTTCCACCCGTGATCCGGTTCATGTCCGCGACGAGCCCACGCCAGGCGGAACTGCGGCGCTCGCACGCGGCGCGGCCTTCATCGGTGAGTCGGTAGTAGCGCCGCGGCGGTCCGACCGGAGATTCGTGCCACGTCGTCTCAACCAGACCCGCGGCGCGCAATCGGCTGAGCATGGGATACACGGTGCCGCGCGTGGTCGCGAGCGACTCATACCCGGCGAGCTGGTCCACCAAAGCCCCGCCGTACAGCTCCCCTTCGGCGAGCATTCTCAGCACCGCCAGCTCGACGGCACCCCGGCGCAGCTGGCTCACATCATCCATGACCCCAGCCTATGACAAGCATGCTTGTTCTGCAAGCATGCTTGTGGACCTTCAAGATCGCTTTGAGACAGGCTCCTTACCGGGCAGCCTCGTCGATGGACTGGGCCATCGCGTCCGGGGCCAGGACCCCGACGTGGGTTTTCGTTACGACTCCGGAGGCGTCGATAAAATAGTGCGATGGGACGCCCATGATGCCGTAGGCGGCAGCAATCTGCTGTGAGCTGTCGGCGACCTGCGTGAAGTCGTTGCCGACGCGCTTCGAGTAGCCCTGAACCGTGGCGTCGTCCTCGCCAACGTAGACGACCACCAGTTGGATGTCGCCACCGTGGCTCTTCATCGCGGCTTGGACGTCGGGCATCTCGGTGCGGCAGCCGGTGCACCAGGTAGCGACGAACATCAGCCACACCGGACGGCCTCGCAGCGCCTCCAGCGATACCTGGGTGCCGGTGATGTCAGTGGCCGTGAACGACGGGGCCGCCTCCCCCACGGTCGGGGCCTTCTGGACGTTCTCGACCCGCACCTCGGACATGGCCTCGCCACGCGCCTGTGTTTCAGTCCTGTCCTGGGGCTTTAGCACTAGCCACGCGGCGATGAAGATTGCGAACGAGGCGACGAGGACCACCGCGACCTGCCCGAACGTCGAGCCCCGGACCTTCGCCCGCCACGCGGGCTCGTCCGTCGGCGCTTCCTTGAGCGATTTGGTCGACTTGGGTTGTTCCTCTTCCGGCTCGAGGAACTCGGCCATCTCGTCATCATGCGTAGGCATGAAGGCCTCCGAAGAACAGATTGCCGAGGAAGGTGAACACGACCGCCGCGAACGCCAGCACCAGCAGCCAAGCGGACCGGGTGCCGCGCCAACTGCGGGTCACCCGGGCGTGCAGGTAGGCGCCGTAAATCAGCCACGTCACCAGAGCCGCGGTTTCCTTCGGATCCCAGCCCCAGTAGCGGCCCCAGGCGACGTTGCCCCAGATCGACCCGAGGATCAGCATCAAGGTGAGCATTGGGAACGTGACGACGGTTGCTTTGTAGCCGAGGTCGTCGAGGGCATCCTGGCTGGGCCAGCCATTCCACTTGATATAGGGCGCCAGCAAATACATCACCGCGGCGGCGAAGGCAACAGCGGCAGCCCCGTAGCCGAGTGACGCCGTGAACACGTGCAGCGTCAGCAGCGGTGAGTTCTTCAGGGCCGGCATCAGCGGATTCGGCCGGTAGGAAAGTGTTGACGCGTAGATCAGCATCGCGAGGATCACCGGCAGCGTGATGATCGAGATCGTGCGGATCCGATACCGGGCCTCGAAATAGACCTGCGCCAGCAGCATCCCCCACGAAAACGCGATCGCGAACTCGTAGTGGTTGGAGAACGGCGCGTGCCCCGTCGCGATGGTCCGGGCGATCAGCGAACCGGTCAGCAGCACCAGCGCGACTTGCGTCGACTTCGCCGCCCACCAAGTCACGGTGAAGCGGCGCACCGGCGCGCGCCTGAGGCCGCCAGTGACGGTCACGCCGTCGCCGTCGCCGACGACAACCGCCCCGGACCCGACGCTGCGCAGCCCCCGGCCGATCCGTCGCAGGTCGGCGTCCTGAGCGGGCAGGTCGTGGGTACGGTGGAGGCGGTAGACCTGGCTGCGGTGCTCAAGCAGCCGCAGGACCCGGTAGTCTGCGTCCAGGGTGGCGGCGTCCTGGCGTGAGACGTAGCCGCCTGCACTCAGGGCCTTCAGGGCGTCCAGGGTGTCCCGGATCACCGTCAGGGTGCGCAGCCCCAGG
>CAMCJC010000058.1 GCA_945875065.1 uncultured Propionibacteriaceae bacterium
ACACCGACTCCAAAGCCCGCGGCATCATCTGGGGCCTGTCGCTTCACCATGGCCCGGCGCACTTCTACCGCGCCATCCAGGAGTCGGTGTGCTACGGCACCGCCCACAACCTGCGCGCCATGTCGGCGGCCGGCTTCGAGGTGAAGAAGATCGTCGCGGCCGGCGGCGCGACCAAGAGCCGCGACTGGATTCAGATGCACGCCGATGTCACGGGCGTCCCGATCGCTCTGACCGAGGTTGGCGACGCGGTCGTCCTCGGCGCCTGCATGCTCGCCGCGGTCGGCGCGGGCCTGTTCCCAAACGTCCAGGAGGCGGCCAAGAACATGGTCCACGAGATCGACCTGCTGGAGCCCAACCAGGAGCGCCACGAGGAGTACAAGTACTTCGTAGATCAGTACGCCAACACGTACCCGGCGCTGCAGCCGATGATCCACGACATGGTGGACCACGAGAATGCGAGGCGCGCCTGATGTCCGATCTGATCGCGCTAGCCCTCAAGGGGGCCACCGACACCCGCGACGTCGTCCTGGCAGACCAGGCGATCGCGGAAGTCGGGCGGGTCTTCAAGGAACAGTTCAAGGATGCCAGGGCGATCGTCGTAGCAGACGATCGCACCTGGGACCTGGCCGGCGAAGCCGTCACCGAGTCGCTGAAGGCAGCAGGCGTCGACGTCTTGGAGCCGCATGTGTTCCCGGGCGACCCGGAGCTGTACGCCAAGTACGAGAACTGCGAGGCGCTGCGCGACGAGCTTTCACCAAAGGACGCGGTCGCCGTGGCGATCGGCGGCGGCACCCTCAATGACATCGTCAAGCGGGCCTCCGGCGAGCTGGAACGCCCGTACCTCGTGGTCGGCACTGCGGCGTCGATGGACGGCTACACCGCGTTCGGCGCCTCGATCGCCCTCGACGGGTTCAAACAGACGCTGACGTGCCCAGCCCCGCAGGCCTGCATCGCGGACATCGGCTTGATGGCCGCCGCCCCGCAGGTGATGACCGCGTCGGGCTACGGCGACCTCATCGGCAAGGTTCCCGCAGGAGCCGACTGGATCATCGCTGATGCCCTCGGCACCGAAGCGATCGACCAGGACGTGTGGGATCTGGTGCAAGGCCCGCTGCGCGGCGCCCTCGCCCGGCCCGCGGAGCTAGCGGTTGGCGAGGCGACGGCGATCGGTGACCTGGCGGAGGGGCTAATCATGAGCGGCCTCGCGATGCAAGCGCATCAGTCGAGCCGGCCGGCCTCGGGCGCGGAGCATCAGTTCAGCCACCTGTGGGAGATGGAGGGGCACGGCGTCGACGTCAAGCCCCGCCGCCTCAGCCACGGGTTCAAGGTCGGCATCGGGACCGTGGCGATCGCCGCGCTATACGAACTGCTGCTGGCCCGCAACCTCACCAAGCTCGACATTGAGGCGGCTGTCGCCGCCTGGCCGACTCGGCAAGCGATGGAGGCCGAGGTGCGGCGTCGGCACACCGACCCGCAGTTGGTCGAGGAGACGGTGGTGCAGGCCCTGGCCAAGTGGATCACACCCGAGCAGCTGCGCGCGCGGCTGGAACAGGTCGTAGCGGTATGGCCGGAGCTGTCGACGAAGCTGCGGGATCAGTTGATCCCCGCGACGGAGCTGCAGCAGATGCTGCGGGCCGTCGGGGCCCCGGCCCACCCGAGCGACATCGACCTGGGCTGGGATCGCTTCCGCGAGACCTACACGCGAGCCCAGATGATCCGCAAGCGCTACACGGTGCTGGATCTGGCCCTCGAGGCAAACCTCCTAGAGGAGCTCGTAGCCGAGCTGTTCGCACCCGAAGGCTTCTGGGGCAAGCAGGCCCCCAGGGCCGAGTGACACAACGCTCAATACCGATGCGCAGGCGGTGCGGTGCCCCAATTGGGGTGCCGCACCGCCTGCGCAGGTAACACCCGGGTTCTTCAGCAGGGCCTGTTTGCCTGTACCGTTTGAACGCTTGGCGCATCATTGCAGTAGTGACTTGAGGGAGTAGCGCGTGCTTTTGGAGACCACTGGCCAGCTGACGGGAATCGCTGGATGGGCCGTTCACATCATGGAGGTCCTCGGAGGGTTCGGCGCCGCGCTGCTGATCGCCTTGGAGAACATCTTCCCACCCCTGCCTTCCGAGGTGATCCTGCCGCTGGCCGGGTTCTCCGCCGGGACCGGGGCGGCCGGCCTGACGCTGCCGACCGCGATCCTGTGGTGCACCGGCGGCTCGGTGGTTGGCGCCTGGGCGCTCTACGGTCTTGGCTATTGGCTCGGTCCGGAGCGCACACGAGCTCTGCTGGGCAAGCTGCCGCTGGTCAACACCGAGGACATCGACCGCACCGAGGCGTTCTTCCACCGCCGCGGCAACCTCACCGTCTTCTTCGGTCGCATGGTGCCGATCTTCCGGTCCCTGATCTCTATCCCGGCCGGCGTGACGCACATGAACCCGTGGTGGTTCACCCTCCTGACCACGGTCGGCTCGGCGATCTGGAACACGATCCTGATCGTCGCCGGCTACGCGCTCGGCGCGAACTGGCACGTCGTCGAAGGCTATGTCGACATCCTAACCAAGGTCGTGATTGTGGTCTGCGTCGTAGCAGTGCTGACGTGGATCGTGCTGCGCCTCCAGCGGACCCGCAAGCAGGCCGAGGCCTGATTCACAGCCGCCCGAAGAAAAGCCACCCGATGAGGGCCGCCGCGGCGGTGCAGCAAACCAGCGTCAGCGGCATGAACCGGGTGGCGAACTTCGGGCCGAACGCCCCGCTCTGCATCGCGAACAGCTTTACGTCGACCATCGGCCCGACCACCAGGAACGTCAGCTGAGCCGTAGGAGACAGCGTCGACAGGGATGCGACGACGAACGCGTCGGCCTCGGAACACAGGGACAACAGCACGGCCAAGGCCGCCATCGCGATGATCGCCAACCAGGGGTTGTCCAGGAGGATCCCGAGGAAGCTGAGCGGCATGAACACCTTGATGGCGGCCGCCGCGGCTGCTCCGATGACCAGGAAACCGCCGGCCTGGAGGAGGTCATGCATCGCTGTGGAGCGGAACGTTTCTGCCTTGGAGCGGTGTTGGTGGTCGTGTCCGCCCTGCGGCTTCATCCACTCCGGCTTGCCCACGGCTATCCACAACCACCCAACCGCCACTACCGCGGCTAGGGACGCGACGAGCCGGGCCCACACCATCACCGGATTGTTGGGGAAGGCGATGGCTGTCGCGACAAGCACCACCGGGTTCACGGCGGGGGCGGCGAGGAGAAACGCGAGCGCCGCCGCCTGCGGTAACCCGCGGCGCAGCAGCGACTGCGCCACCGGCACCGACGCGCATTCACAGCCGGGCAGGACCATCCCGGCCACACCCGCTGTGGGCACGGCCAGCAGTGGCGAGGACGGGGTGATGCGCGATAGAACGTCCTTCGGCACGAACGCCGCGATCGCGCCGGAGACGATGACCCCCAGCACCAGGAACGGCAGGGCCTGCACAACGATGCCCATCAGCAGTGTCGCCCAAGTCGCGGCCGCGCCGCGCAGTTGCAGCGGGGCCCCGGCGTGGCTCGTGTACTGCATCAGGACAACTACGGCTATGACGCTAAGAAACGGGAGCAGCCACACACGGCGCGCGGCGGTCATAGGTACGGCTCCTCCGGCTGGTTCACGATGTCGACAGCATCCGCAACCAGGACGGGCTCGTCGCCGCTGGCCTTAAGATCAATGACTCCCTCGACCTCCACCCACACGTTCTCGCCCTCAGGCATCGGCTGGCCGGAGATGATGACCGTGAAACGATAGGCGTCGGCCACGCAGCACAGGACGCGGAAACGGTTGATCGACCATTTCCCGCCTTCAGCGACGTCGACGAACCCGAGCAGGCGTACCCGCTTGCCCTCAAGATCCTCGGGCTGGGGACTGACGTAGCGGTCGGAGAAGTCCGCCAGGCTCAACTCGCTGACCTCGTCGGCCGGCAGGGGCGGGTAGATGACCTCGGTGTCGCTGGGCTGGGCGGCCGGCGGCGCAATGCCTGCTCCGGGTCCAAGCGCGCCCGGAGCCGCAACGCCGAACAGCAGCGACGGCACTAGCAGCAGTGCCGCGACGCCGGGCAGCTTGTGGCCGTCGCCGCCGCGCTCGGCGGCCTCCAGGAGCGTCCACAGCCCAAGCACGCCCATGACGATGGAGGCCACGAGCAAATAGGGACCGAGCCACGGCTGCAGGTAGTTCAGGTAGCTGCCGCTGAGCACCATCGAGAACACGACGGTGGCGAGCACGAGAACCACGGTCGCGCCGACGGACTGCTGCACTTCGCTCGTGCGCTTGACTCCACTCATGCTGCTCCTGCCGGTTGATGACTCATTAGGCAACCCTAGAGGACAGGCCATACCCGACCAGCAGCCAGGCAACCTCCAGCGGCTCCGGCGCGGCCGAGGCGCGGCAAGCGAGCCGACCCGCAGCCGTCTCAACTACCCGGCCGGCCTCAAGGTGAGCCGGCGAGTCGGGGCGGGCTGCGAGCCACAGCCGGGCGACCGCCACGTCGCGCGCCGAGTATCCGGGTGGTGCCGAGCTGGGCAACCCGAACTCGAGTCGCGCCGCCACGTCGCCGACGATGCCACCGCTCGGGCTGCCTCCGGCCAGGTCGCCATGCCCGTCGAGCACTGCCTCGGCAGCGACGAAAGCGGCGTCCTGGCCGCCTGCCGCCAGGAAGTTGCGAGCAGCCGTCGCGGCGTCGGGACCATACGCCTTGTCGAGCGTGGCGGCGGCGCGCAGCCCCGCCAGCACCCCGAAGAGGGTCGGATTCTGGAGGCTCTCGCCGAGCAGCAGGTCCAGCCGGTCGAGCTCTGCGTCCGAGAGGTCGAGGGCTAGTTTCCATGTCAGGAGCCAGGCCTCCACATCCGGGCGGGCCGGAGCATCAAGGGCAGCCGCTACGAGCTCTCCCGGGCCATGACGCCAGCCGACCTCGACGAATGAGTTGCCGCTCGGTCCGTGGACCACGAGGCGATGCAGCCCAACTGGACCGGTCACAAAGGTCCGATCGGACTCGGTCGCGAAGCTGAGGCTCTCGCCGGACAGGGCGACGTCGAGGTCGAGGACCTCCACCGGCTCCCCCGCCGGAGCGTAACGGCGGGCCGGCAGCCAGGCCGGCTGCGGCAAGTCGGCGTACCGTCGCCACCTCGACCAGACTCGCCCTCCCTGGGGCAGCCAGACGCGTTCCCCGAAAAGTCGAGCCGCCCCGTCGTCCTCGCCGCACCAGCCGCTTAGCATCCACCACGCGCCGCCCGGGGTCATGACCAGGCCGGTCGCACCTCCCAGCCAGGCCACCGTGCGCCGCTCCCACGAGACCAGCGGCCCTGCGACCTCCGCCGGCTCGTCGCCGACGTTCCACAGCACGATGTCCAGGGAACCGCGTACGCCTTCGTGGTGTCGCACCTCGATGCGCACCTGTCCGACCTGGTACTCGCCGTCACCCACCGCGATCGCATCCGGCAGGCTCACGGCGACTTCCCCAAGGGCCAGCCTCACTCCGGGTCGGCGTCCTTGACCTCCGGCAGGATCGCCGTTACCACGGAACCGTCGGCGCGGCGGCCGCTGGTGACGGGACGGCCGCCGGTCACGGGCTTGAGGCCGGTCAGGGAAGGAAGCTCTTCGCCTTGCCCAAGCAGACCGACGCGAACGCTCTCCCCCAGCACCACCTCGTACTTGCGACCCCGAACCTCCAGTTCGAGGGGTCCGCCGAACTCCATGTCGAAGGTGATGGCGTCGCGCTCCAGCAGCACCCGCACCCGAGACTCCCGGATCTGCAGCGGGAACCGCATGGCCTCCCAGTCCTTGGGTAGGCGAGGGTCGAACGTGATGCGGCCGTGGTAGTCGCGCATGCCGGCGAACCCGAAGATCAAGGCGTTCCAGACTCCGCCGGTGGAAGCGATGTGGACACCGTCGCGGGCATTGGCGTGGATATCGGCCAGGTCGACGTACAGGCCCGTCAGGAAGTACTGCATCGCCATCTCCTGGTACCCGACCTCGGCCGCGATCACCGACTGCACCACCGCCGACAGCGTCGAGTCGCCCGTGGTGATCGGGTCGTAGTACTCAAAATCAGCGCGCTTTTGCTCCAGCGAGAACTGGTCGCCCTGAAGGAACAGGGCCAGCACCACATCCGCTTGCTTCAACACCTGGAAGCGGTAGATCACAAGCGGGTGGAAGTTCAGCAACAGCGGGAACTTGTCCGCCGGCGTCTTCTCCAGATCCCACAGCTCGCTGGTGAGGAACTTCTCGTCCTGCGGGTGGATGCCGAACGTTTCGTCGAACGGAATGACCATCCCCTCGGCGCACGCCTCCCACTCCCGGATCTCTGCCTCGGTCAGGCCCAGCGAACTCACGATGCGGGCGAACGCGCGGGATTCGTCGCGTTCCATCTCGCGCATCAGTTCGGCGGCCCGTTTGAGATTGGCCCGCGCCATGACGTTGGTGAACATGTTGTTGTTCACCACTGCCGTGTACTCGTCGGGGCCGGTGACGCCATGGATGTGGAAGCGCCGACTGCCGTCAGCCTCCTGCCGCCAGAACCCGAGGTCAGCCCACAGGCGGGCGGTCTCCGCCAGAACGGCGGCTCCGTCGCGGTACATGAAGTCTTTATCACCGGTCACGTTGCAATACTCGGCGAAGGCGTGAGCGATATCGGCATCGATGTGGTACTGGGCGGTACCGGCCGCGTAATAGGCCGACGCCTCCTCACCGTTGATGGTTCGCCAGGGGAACAGAGCCCCTTCTTGGCCGAGAATGCGGGCCCGCTCGCGTGCCTTCGGCAGCAGGCCGACGCGGTACCGCAGGGCGTTGCGGGCGATCCGGGGCGCCGTGTAGATCAGGAACGGCACCAGGTAGAT
Organism: uncultured Propionibacteriaceae bacterium; assembly: GCA_945875065.1. Lineage (GTDB taxonomy): Bacteria > Actinomycetota > Actinomycetes > Propionibacteriales > Propionibacteriaceae > Arachnia. Next base: position 6,858 of record CAMCJC010000058.1, read on the forward strand.
CTCGGTGTCCCAGAAGTAATGGCCTTCGTAACCGGAGCCGGTGACCCCTTTGGCAGGGATGCCCATCTGATCGGACCGGGCAGTGGCCTGGGCCAGCTGGAACAGGCACCAGCGGACCGCCTGCTGCACGGCCGGCTGGCCCATCACCTCGACGTCGGTGTTGAGCCAGAACTCGTCGAGCCAGGCTCGCTGAGCATCGAAGAAGGATTCGAAGCCACGTTCGCGGACGCGATCGAGGGTGCGGCGGCACCGGTCGAACAGTTCCAGCGGCGGCACCCCGCGCGACGTGTGGTACGCGACGGCCTTCCGCAGCACGATTGGGGCGCCGGCTCGGGCCTCGACGCGGTAGACAAGCTTCGCCTGGTCCTCTTCGACGCGGGAGACGACCTCGAACGCGTTCGACGTTTCCAGGGTGTGCTCGGCCGCGACGACGAGCCGCATACCCGAGTCGGTGGTCTCGTAGCCCAGGGCGATGCGCTGGTCGTCGTTCCACTGCCCCCGCGGCTGCAGAACGCGCCCCTGGAACTGGCCGGCGCGGCGCGGATCGAACCCGTCGTCGGTCTTCGGCTGGCGGTAGTCGTCGAAACCGTCCTGCCGGTTGACCAGCTGGGACGACAAGACCACCGGCGCATCGCCTTCGAGCATCGTGAGTTCGATCTCGAACAGCGCGAGGTGGCGGTCGGTGAAACTCACCATGCGGCGAGAGCGGAGCTGGACTCGCTTGCCCGCCGGGGTGCGCCACACGAGTTCGCGGGTCAGGCAGCCGCCTCGGAAGTCGAGTGCGCGCTCGTATGAGTCGAGGTCGGAGATGCCGAGAGTCAGCGGCTCGTCGTCGACATAGATCTTGATGATCTTCGCATCGGGCACGTTCACGATCGTCTGACCGGTGCGGGCGAATCCGAAGGCCTCCTCGGCATGCTTGATATTCCAGGTCTCGTGGAAGCCGTTGATGAAGGTGCCATGGGCGTACGACTTGCGGCTCTCCTCAGGGTTGGCGCGCATGCCAAGGTAGCCGTTACCCACCGAGAACAGCGTCTCGGTGACCCCGAGGTCGTCGACGCTCGGCTCCAGTTCCACGAGCCGCCAGTCCTCGATCGGGAAGCGGGATCGGTTCATCGGGTCGGAGGCGATCCAGCGCATCATGCGAGTAGCTCCCCCAGATCCTCGACGACGACGCCAGCGCCCGCCTGAGTGAGGGCGTCACGGCCGACCCCGCGGTCGACGGCGACGACGAGACCGAAACCCCCAGCTGCACCGGCGGCGACGCCGGACAGCGCATCTTCGATGACGACGGCGCGCTCGCGCGGGCATTCCAGCACCTCAGCCGCATAGGCGAACGTGTCGGGCGCAGGCTTACCCGCCAGCCCTTGGGCGAGCGCGACCTGTCCATCGACCACGACCGTGAAGAAGCCCAGCATCTTCGAGGCGCGCAGCACCGCTACGGCGTTCTTCGACGAAGACACCACCGCCAAGCGGGCACCGCGGGCGGCCAACGCCTCGATCAGGGCCTTGGACCCGGGGAAAGGCGCGACGCCGTCGCGCTCGATGATCTCGTTGAACGCTTCATTCTTGCGGTTGCCGAGGCCGCAGACGGTCTGCTGGTCCCCCGCGTCCTCCGGGGTCCCTTCGGCCAAGACGATGCCGCGAGAGGCGAGGAAGTCGCGCACCCCGTCGTAGCGGGGCTTGCCGTCGATGAAGGCGAAGTAGTCGCCGTCTCGGTAGGGGCTCTGGCCTCCGTAGCTGGTGAGGAACTCGTTGAACATCGCTTCCCAGGCCCGCATGTGGACCTCGGCGGTCGGGGTGATCACCCCGTCCAGGTCAAATAGATAGGCGTCGTACTGGCTGAAATCCATGGGCGACAGGGTAGCCTCACCGCGGGGGCTGACACGCTCGGCACCAGTACAAAGATCGTCCCTCCAAGTCGGCCTTTGAGACAGGGGTTCCGCACACCAGGCAGGGCTGCCCGGCGCGGCGGTAAACGTATACCTCGCCGCCGTGCGGATCCTCCCGCGGCGGGCGCTCCTGGACTTCAGGGGAGTGTTCGTTTCGTACGGTATCGATGCGCCCTCGTTCGACGGCGGTGGTCATCAGCTGCTTCAGATCTCCCCAGAGCAGTCCCCAGGTTTTCTCGTCCAGGTCGCGCCCGGGAATGGCTGGGTCGAGGCCGTGCCGGAACAGCACCTCGGCTCGGAAGATGTTGCCGACGCCCGCCGCTACCTTCTGGTCCATCAGGAGCGCCGCGATTGACCGTTTGGAGCGTCGGATGTGCTCGAACCCGCGGCTGGGGTCGGAGTCGGCGCGCAACGGGTCGGGTCCACTGGCGGCGGTGACGGCGTCGCGCTGTGTCGCGGCGATCATGCGGCACCACTGGGGGCCGTGCAGATCCGCTGCGACCTGCTCGTCGGCGATGCGCAGCCGCACCACCCCGATCGGCTCCGCCATGGGGTGAAGCCGTAGCTTGCCGATCAGTCCTAGATGGATGTGAACGATGCTGGGCTCGGCCACGTCGAACGCGACGAACAAATGCTTGCCGACGGCCTCGGCCCCGACCAGGACTTGCCCATTCAGGCGCGTCGCCTCCGTAGCGAACCGCCCCTGCGGCGACGAGACCGCGACCTGCTTACCGGCGAACCGCGAGCCAATCGCGTCGGCTAGGCGATGAATGACGTGACCTTCGGGCATGGAGCACAAGGCTATTCCAGCAGGGCGCGGATGTCGTCGACCGTGATGGCCCCGCCGCGGTACTCGCCGGATTTGACGACCGTTTCGAACAGCTCCCGTTTGCGCTGCTGCAGCGCGACAACCTTCTCCTCGATCGTGTCAGCCGCCACCAGGCGGTACACGTTGACGGCGCGATTCTGACCGATGCGATGCGCTCGGTCGATGGCCTGGTTCTCGGCGGCCGGGTTCCACCAGGGGTCGAGGACGAAGACGTAGTCGGCCTCGGTCAGGGTCAGGCCGACGCCGCCCGCCTTGAGGGAGATCAGGAAGACGGGATCGTCGCCGCGGCGGAACTCGGCGATCCGGCCCCGGCGATCTCGAGTGCGGCCATCGAGGTAGACGTGGCCGACGCCCGCGTCCTCTAGGGCATCGCGAACCAGTCCAAGAAAACCGGTGAACGACGAGAAAACTAGGGCCCGGTGGCCCTCGTCGACGAGCTCGACGAGATGCTCGATCAGGGTGTCGATCTTCGCCGACGCGGTGGGTGGGGCCGCCTCCTCGATCAACCGCGGGTCGAGGGCGAGCTGTCGCAGGCGCGTCAGCGCGCTCAGGATGGCAACCTTGTTGCTGGCCAGGTCGTCGAGCATCCCGAGGACCCGGACGCGCTCGCGAGTCAGGTGCTGCTCGTAGACGCTCCGGTGGGCGTCGGTGAGCTCGACCCTGACGACCTGCTCGGTCTTCGGCGGCAGCTCAGCCACGACCTGCCGCTTGGTACGGCGCAGCAGGAACGGCCGGATGCGCGACCTTAGCCGACCGAGGACGGCCGAATCGCCGTCGGCCTCGATAGGGCCGCGGTACCGCTCGGTGAACGTCTCCATGCGCGGGAATAGCCCGGGTGCGGCCAGCGTGAAGATCGCCCACAGGTCCGCGAGGGAGTTTTCGAGCGGCGTGCCGGTGACGGCCAGGGTGAATGGGGCACCGATGCGGGCCGCAGCTTGGTGGGTGCGGGAACGATGGTTCTTGACGAACTGCGCCTCGTCCAGCACCAGGCCGCGCCACGACTGCGACAAGTACTGCTCCTCCTCCAGGCGCAGGAGCGTGTAAGAGGTAACGACGACGTGGGCGCCAGCGATCTCGTCGGCCAGGGACGTGCCGCGCCGCGCCTCAGTCGCGGAGATCACCGCGACCTTGAGTTTAGGCGCGAAACGCTCGGCCTCAAACGCCCAGGTGACGACAACGCAGGCGGGC
>CAMCJC010000059.1 GCA_945875065.1 uncultured Propionibacteriaceae bacterium
CTCGCTGGCCGGGCCGGGGTTGAAGGTCGCGGCGCTGGCTACCATCGCCTCGACGGCCGCCTCAAAGCGGGGATGTATGCCCGTCGCGACGGCGGCACAGATCGCCGCTCCGAGGCCCGCGCCGTTGACCACCTCCGTACGACGGGCCGGCCGTTCGAACACGTCGGCGACGATCTGCATCATCAGGTCGCTAGCCGAGCCCCCGCCGGCGACGATCACAGCCGCCGCGTCGTTTCCCGCAGCCATGGCGTCGACGTGGCGGCGCATCGTCATCGCGATGCCCTCCAGGAGCGACCGGTGCATGTGGGGCCAGCCGTGGCGGGCGTCGAACCCGACCATCGCGCCCCGGCGATATGGCTCGTTCGTTGGGGCGAGCCAGTCGAGGACCGTCAGCAGACCGTCGGAGCCCGGCGGCACCTGAGCGGCCTTGGTGTTCATGACGTTTTCAAGGCTGCATCCAGCGGCGGTGGCGCGGGCGGCCAGGTCGGTGCCGACGAGGTCGCGCAGCCACGACAGCGTCGCCATGCCGCGACGAATGCCGACGCTCTCATCGAGGTACCGGCGCGGCAGGCAAGCGAAGTTCGACCAGCTCGCGGCCGCGTCTTCGCGACGGCCGGATGCGGGTCGCACGGCGGTGATGTAGGTGCCAAGCGACAGCAGCAACTGGTCCTCCTCCAGGAGCCCGTTGCCGAGGGCCTCGACGGCCTTGTCGTTGGCGGTTGCTACGACGGGCAGCCCCGCGGGCAGGCCGGTGGCCTCGGCCGCACCCTCGGCGATGTGGCCGACGATGTCCCCGGGGAGGACAAGGCGCGGGAGCTGTTCGCGGGTGACGCCGAAGGCGCTGACGTCGCCGGCCCAGTCCCACGTCTCGTGGTCGACCGGCCAGATGCCCGCGTAGTTCGCGACGGAGTCGGCGATCTGGCCGGTCAGGCGGGCCGTCAGGTAGGCCGAGGCGGCTGTGACGTACGCGGCATCGCCGTGGTGAGGTCGGCCGACGCGCTCGTCCATCCAGCTCAGCACTGGCGCGGCCAGGGTGCCGTCGGCGTTCAGGAGGGCGCGGCAGAAACGGATTGAGCACAAGGCGACGCCCACGATGTCGCCGCGCCGCTCGCTCAGCTGGGTCATCGCGGCTTGGCAGGCGGTTCGCAGCGAGTCCCACAGATCGTCGTCGGGGTGCTCGGCGACACCGGGGGTGGGCATGAGCATCGGCCGCAGCGGGGCGATGCCTTGCGCGACTACGGTGCCATCCGGGGTGAAGACCAGGACCTTGGTGGACTGGGTGCCGCCGTCGATACCGACGATGAGCTCGCTCATCGAACCAGATACCCGCCGTCGACGACCAAGAGCTGGCCGCCCATGTAGTTCGAGGCCGCGGAGCAGAGGAAGACAATGGGCCCCATAAGGTCGGCGGGTTCGCCCCAGCGGCCGGCGGGGATGTGATCGAGGACCCGCTGGTTGGTCGTCGGGTTGGAGCGCGTCGCCTCGGTGATCGCGGTGGCGTAGTAGCCCGGGGCCAGGCCGTTTACCTGGATATTGTCGGCGGCGAGTTCGTCGCAGTAGGCCTTCGTCAGACCCGCGAGGGCGTGTTTGCTGGCGGCATACGCCGGCGACCATTGTCCGCCGAGGAAACTAAACAGCGAACAGATATTGACGATCTTTCCGCCGCCGGCCTCGCGCATAGCCGGGACGACTGCGTGGCTGAGTTCGAAGGCCGCCGTCAGGTTGAGGGCGATCATCGGATCCCATTTGGCGCGATCGAATGCGTCGACCTCGTCCAGGAGGCACATTCCGGCGTTGTTGATGAGAATATCGATTCGGCCGAACTCGGCCAGGCACGCGTCGACGACCCGCTGCGGAACCCCGTCGGCTGTTAGGTCGCAGTCGTAGAACGCGTAGCGACGCCCCCGAGCGGCGACAAGCTCGCCCGTCTGGGAGGCATCGGGGCCGAGGCTGGGGACAAAGATGTCGGCTCCGGCCTCGGCGAGCGCGACGGCGTACGCCTGACCGAGCCCAGTATTTCCTCCGGTGATGATCGCGACCTTCCCCGTAAGAGCGAAAAGCGAGAGCTTAAAGTCCTGGATTTCCATATCGACCCCTTCGTTGGGACTATGGCGAATACACAAAGAAAATATCAAAGGACCCAACACTGGATCAGTGTGCCATTCCCTGGCCTCTAGCAAGCTGCGGCCGAACCACGTCTATTAGTTAGGCTATCACGCCCCATCAGGCCGGGCCAGTTCGGGACGTGGTTCCAAAGTCACCGTCGTCTTTGAGGTTGGCGATCACTCGGCTGGCCGCGAGCACTCGGACGAAACACTCTGCTCGGAGCTGTCATGCCAAGAACCCAACCCGGCCATACGACAGCGGGCCGCCGGTTTCCCAGCAGCCCGCCTCGTCAGCTCACTCGATGACGTCGTCGTCGACCCAGTCGAAGGTCTTGGTCACGGCCTTCTTCCAGTTCCGATACAGCCGATCGCGCTCGCCCTCTTCCATCTTCGAGGCCCAGCGCTTGTCCTCAGCCCAGTTGTCGATGACGTCCTGCTCGCCACTCCAGAACCCGACCGCGATACCAGCCGCATAGGCCGCACCGAGAGCCGTCGTCTCCGCAACCACCGGACGCACGACATCGACACCCAACTGATCCGCCTGGAACTGCATCAGGGTCTCGTTAGCGGTCATACCACCATCAACCTTCAACTCGGCCAGCCTCACACCAGAGTCGGCCTCCATCGCATCCAGAACCTCACGGGTCTGGAAAGCAGTCGCCTCCAGAACAGCACGAGCGATGTGACCACGGTTGACATAGCGCGTCAAACCCACGATCGCACCACGCGCGTCAGCACGCCAGTACGGCGCGAACAGGCCGGAGAAGGCGGGCACGACGTAGGCACCGCCGTTGTCTTCGACGGTGCTGGCGAGCTGCTCGATCTCCGGGGCGGAGTCGAACATGCGCAGGTTGTCGCGCAGCCACTGCACGAGGGAGCCGGTCACGGCGATGGACCCCTCGAGCGCGTATACGGGTTTGGCGTCGCCGATCTTGTAGCACACGGTGGTGAGCAGGCCGTTCTTCGACGGCACGATCTCCTCACCGGTATTCATCAGCATGAAGCAGCCGGTGCCGTAGGTGTTCTTCGCCATGCCGGCTTCGAAGCAGGCCTGGCCGAACGTGGCGGCCTGCTGATCGCCCAGGATGCCGGCGATCGGGACGCCGGCGAGGAGGCCCTGCGGGCGGCCGACACTGTACGTCTCGGCCGAAGACTTGATCTTCGGCAGCATCGACATCGGGATACCCATGTCGGCGGCGATCTCGGCATCCCAGTCGAGGGTCTTGAGGTCCATCAGCATGGTGCGGGAGGCATTGGTGACGTCGGTGACGTGGACGCCGCCGTCCTTGCCGCCAGTCAGGTTCCACAGCACCCACGTGTCCATGGTGCCCATGATCAGATCCCCGGCCTCGGCCTTCTCGCGTGCGCCCTCGACGTTGTCGAGGATCCACTTCACCTTGGGGCCAGCGAAATACGTGGCCAGCGGCAGACCGACGCGGTCCTTGTACTTGTCGGCGCCCACCTCGCCGCCAAGCTCCTCGACGATCTTCTGCGTCCGGGTGTCCTGCCACACAATCGCGTTGTAGACGGGCTCGCCGGTGTACTGGTCCCACACGAGCGTGGTCTCACGCTGGTTGGTGATACCGACCGCGGCAATGCTCTCCTTGTTCAGTTCAGCCTTCGCCAGCGCCTGGGCCACGACCTCGCGGACGTTCTCCCAGATCTCGATGGCGTTGTGCTCCACCCAACCGGCGCGCGGGAAGATCTGCTCATGCTCCTTCTGGCCCACGGACACGATGTGGCCCGAGTGGTCGAAGACGATCGCCCGAGAGCTGGTGGTGCCCTGGTCAATTGCCAGCACGTACTTGTTGTCGGTCATGGTCACTCCTTCGTGGGTGGACGGCGAATGCCGTTCGGCGCCAAGACTACCCGGCCTGCGACCAGCTTCGGCCGCCTCAGATCTCCTTGGCCCGCATCTCGAACGACCACTGGCCCAACTGACGGTTCGGCAGTCGGAACTCCGGGTGCGTCTGGGCACCCCACGAGTCGTCGCCACCGACGCCGCGGCGCTTCCAGGAGGCCCGCACGATGGTCCGGTTGCTCGGCGGCAGCTGCCAAGGATGCTCGGCATTCTCAACCTCGAACGGCGTCCACGGCAGGGCGGAAAACTCCCACGGTTCGGCCGAGGTGCGTGGAGTCGGCAGCTTCTCGTAGGGACTCTCGGAGAGATGCCACGGGTCGGATTCGAACCGTACGGCCACGCCGTCGCCTCGGATCTCAGCCCAGCGAACCTGGGCGTGCCCGCCGGCCTCCTGAGGGCGGACGTACGGGGTGAGTTGGTCCGCGACGTCCTGCTCCCAGCGCCCCAGCCGGGCCGACGCTTTGCGGTCGCTCGCCGACTCGTGCGGGCCGCCGCCGTACCAGGCCAGGCGATCCAGGTAGCCGGCCAGGGGGACGAGGACGCCGTACTCGGGCGGGTCGGGCCATCCTTCGGGCGTCTTGACTCCCAAGGTGACCTTGATGCCGGCGGTCCCGTCGATGCGATACGAGAGTTCACAGGTGCCCCCGCCGGGCAGGTCGTAATCATAGTGGACAAGCACGAAGGGGATGCTCTCCGCTGCTTCCACCCTCGGAGGGCCGGACAGAACCGCGTATCGGGAAGCCGCGTACCAGACACTGTCTAGATAGGGTGCCCGCCAGCCCCGCTCGTTGGAGGTGGGAGCGTGCCAGAAGCAGGGCATCGGGGTGCCGGCCAGCAATTCCCGCTCCCCCAGCCGCCACGAGACCAGACCTCCGGCCTTCGAAAACAGCACCCTGGCATTCTCCGCCACCACGCCGACGTTGTGGGTGCCGTCGATCAGCCTCTGTGCCGAGGGCACCGTGATGGTTGACAGGTTGAGGGCCAGCCCGTGCTGGGCGAAACACACCTCGTGCCCGGCCGACGCCCAAGTCGTGGCCTCCCTGAGTCGGAAGGACAACTCCGCAACCCACTCGCCCGGATCCTTCGGGGCCTCGAACGGCAGCGGGTACTCCTGGGTGGTCAGCGGCGCGACATCGGTGGCGACCTCCACCTCGGCCTCGGCGATGCCGTCGCGAAGCAGCTTCGCCACGCATGCCAGCGCTGATGTCGGGGTGAACAGCATGCGGTTGGTGACGACGAATCGCCCTTCCCCGAACGTGACATCGACGGGCCGGTAGAGCTGTTTGGCCTCCAGGAGCAGCGGCTTGGGGGTATGGTCGGCGAAACATAGTCCGTTGGCGGAAAAGTCGCCATCGGTGGGGCGGTCGCCGAAGTCGCCGCCGTAGCCCCAGTAGGTCGTGCCATCGGGCGCGACGGCGGGCAGCGCCTGGTCAGCGAAGTCCCAGATGAAGCCGCCCTGGAACTTCTCGTCGTGCCACGCGAGCTCGGTGTACTTGTCGACGGCGCCGAACGAATTGCCCATCGCGTGCGCGTACTCACACAGGATGTAGGGCTTGTCACGGTGGATCGCCAGGTATTCCTCGATCTCGGCGACCGGCGCGTACATGCGACTGACGACATCGCTGGTTGCGGGATATCGCGGGTCGGCGAAGATGCCCTCGTAGTGGACGGGGCGGTCGTCGTGGGCACGGAACCAGGCGGCGACCTCGGCCAAGTTCTTGCCGCCGAGGGATTCGTTCCCGCATGACCACATGACGATGCAGGGGTGGTTCCGGTCGCGCAGCAGCATGTTCGCGGCGCGGAACTTGCATGCCCCCAGCCACTCGGGGCGGTCGCCGGGGACCATCTCCTCCAAGGGGATGCGGCCGAGGCGCACGGCATCCCACATGCCGTGGGTCTCAAGGTTCATCTCGTCTATGACGTATAAGCCAAGCTCGTCGCACAGGTCGTAGAAGACGCTGGAGTTCGGATAGTGGCTGGTGCGAACGGCGTTGACGTTGTGGGCCTTCAACAGCCGCAGATCCACGGCGATTTCCTCGGCGGTCATGACCCGGCCGCGAGGGCCGAACTCGTGGCGGTTGACGCCGTTGAACACCACGCGCTGCCCGTTGATCCGCAGCAGCCCGTCCTCGATTCCGAAGCGCCTCAGGCCGACGCGTTGCCGGATCACCTCGACGACCTCGCCGCCGGTCACGACCTCAAGCCACAGGTCGTACAGCTGCGGGTCCTCCGCGCTCCACAGCCGGGGATTCGGAACCTGAATGACACCGTCTAGCTCCCCGACGCCGTCGAGGAAGGCCCGTACCTCGCCCTCACCCTCCAGCCGCACGTCCAGCTTGACAGTGGCTAGCCCAGGTTCGACCGTGGTAGACACCGCCAAATCGGCGACATGGACGGCGGGCACGTGCAGCAGCGTGACGCCACGAAAGATGCCAGAGAAGCGGAAGAAGTCCTGGTCTTCCAACCATGAGCCGGACGAGAACTGCACCACCTGAACCGCCAGCCGGTTGCTGCTCTCAGCCAGGACAGCCGTCAGGTCGAACTCGGCGGGCGTGAACGAGTCGGTGGAGTAGCCGACCCACTGCCCGTTCAGCCAAACGCCGAACGCGGACTCCACCCCGTCGAATCGGATCACCAACCGCTCCCGTTCGGCCAGTTGCGGCGCATCGAACCAGGTGACGTAGCTGCCGACGGGGTTGCGCTCGGGCAACTCACCCGGCCAGATGTCGGCCGTGCCGTCCCACGGGTAGGCGACGTTCGTGTAGTGCGGCCACCCGTAGCCCTGCAGCTGGAGGTGCGCGGGCACGGGGATGTCATCCCAGCTTGAGACGTCGAAGGCGGACTGCTCGAAGCCGTCCGGGCGCGACGCGAGGTCGGGTGCGAAGTGAAACTTCCAGCTCCCGCCCAGGGACCGCTCGAAGCTGGAGACGCCGCTCTCGGCTTCCGCGCGGCTGGCAAACCAACGATGGTCGGACCTGGGCGGCAGCACGTGCTCCGCGTAACGCTGAGGATCGGCCAGGAGGGCTTCATCGACGCTCATTCTCGGCTCCTTTCGAGTTGGCGAGAATCTACCGGCTGGCTCCGACAAAAAGTCGCGGCCGCCCCGTCGTGGAACGAGGCGGCCGTAGAGTCGACCTCTAGCCCTCGGCGATGCGGGACCGGAACTGGTCGGGGCTGAGACGTCGCTTGGTGGCGATCGCCGCGTAGGACAGCACAATCGCGATCACGCCGAACAGGAGCGCGGCACTGCCGATCGCGACCATTCCGGAGCCCTGCGCGAGCCAGGTGCGGATCAGCTGGAGACCGTTGTGCAGCGGCGAGAAACCGGCGATCGCCGCCCCCCAACCGGGCACGGTCGATGTCAGGCCGAGCCCGACCGTCAGCACCAGCAGGAGAACGGCGATGCCGCGCCCGATATTGCCGAGCCAGGCGGACAGGGCGTGGTTGATAAGCACGAACGATCCTCCGAGCAGGACCAACAGCCCGATCGCGCCGAGGGTTCGGCCCGCGGGGGCACCAAGGACCCAGCTGGCGGCGAGGCCGATCACGGCCCCCTGCCCCGCCCCGAGGGCCAGTGGCAGCCCCAACGTCCGGGCCCACAACGCCGGAGATGGGCGGCCGTTGGTGACCAGATCGGACGGGACCGGCGCCGCGAACACGTACGCGAGCACCGCCCCCAGCCACAGGGCTGCCACGGCTAGCAGCGATGCGATCGGCACCATCGCGGGCCGGCTCAGTTGGTTGTCCTGCTGAATGGGCGAGGCGACGACGGTGGAGAGGGTATCGCGGTCGGTCTCGCTGTAGGTCGGGAGCTTGTCGTAGCCGGCGGCGAGCTCGTCATGAAGGGTACCGACGCCACCCGCGAGCTTGCTGGCACCGTCCCCGAGCTGAATCAGGCCGTCGTTCAAGGTCGTGGCCCCCTCGGCTGCCTGGCCAATGCCGTCGACGTACTGGCCGGTGCCGTCGGCGAGCGTACCGGCGCCTGTCGCAAGCTGACTCGCCCCATCCGAGAGCCGGTTCGCGCCACCCGAGAGCCGGTTGGCGCCCGTGGACAGCTGACCCGCGCCGTCGGCGAGGCTGCCGGCCCCGGTGGCTAGCCGGTCCGCCCCGGTGGCGAGCTGACCGGCGCCTTCGGCGAGGGAACCCGCCCCAGTGGACAGTCGTGACGCACCGCCGGACAGTTGACCGGCCCCGTCGGCGAGGGCTCCGGCACCGGTGGACAGCTCCGATGCCCCGCCGACGAGCTTGGTGGAGGCGTCGGCAAGTTTCTTGGTGCCGCCCGGCAGCGCGGCGACCTCGGCGTTCAGCGTCTTGACGCCGTCTAGGAGCTTGGTGGCTCCTTCGCTGAGGGCGGGACCATTCTTCTTCAGCGGTGCCGCCTTGGTGGCTAGCTCATCGGCTCCAGAGCGGAGTTTACCGACGGCCTCGCTCAGGCCACCGACCTGCTCGCCGATCGTGGTCGGCAGCTTTTGGAGGGCGTCCAACGGGTCGGTACCGGCCGGGGTCTTGGATGTGAACAGGTCGCGGATGTCGATGGCGGGCTTGGCGATCTTCAGGCCCAGCTTGGCGAATGCGCGCGCCGCCTCGAAAGGCGTTTGCCCGGTGCGGGGGTCCTTGGTAGCGAGCCGCTCGCGTACCTGGCCGGCGCCGTATTGGATTCCCTTGCCGACGCCGTCGGCGACGCCCTGTGCGTAGGCCTTGCCCAGCTGCTCGCAGGTGGCGGGATCAGTGACCGGGCACTTCCAGTCGGCGATGATCTTCTTGACCACTGCCTGGACCTCGGGCGAGGGCTCGGCGGTTCCGTCGGCGAGCTTGTCGACGGTGTTCTCCACCTGCGTGAGCTGCTTGTCCAGGCTACCGGCGGCTGCCTCCAGCTCCTCGTACTTGACGGTGGCGGGGTCGCGGTCGGGGAAGTACGCCTTCAGCGCTGCCCGGGCTTCCTTGAGGGCCGGGACGAGCTCGTCCAACGAGCCTTGCAGCTGTTTGATCGACTTGGGGTCGAGCTTTCCCTTCAAGCTGTCGTCGAGCTGGACAAGACCGTCACGGAGCTTGCCGATGCCGTCGACGGCAGCGCCCGCCCCATCGGTATAGCCGGGGATGGCACCGAGGACTTTCTCGGAGCCGGTCGCCAGGTCGTCGACGCCCTTGGCGAGCTTCGGGGCCTTGTCGTTGAGCTGCTGAATGCCCTTGTCGAACTCGGCCAGTCCGCCGTTCAGGGTGCCGGCCCCAGTCGCCAGCTTGCCCGCGCCCTCGGACAGCGTCCCGGCGCCGTTGGCGAGTGTGCCCGCGCCGGTTTGAAGTTGGCTGGCCCCATCGGCGGCACCGTGGGCGCCCGTTGCGAGCTGGCCCGCACCGTTCGCGAGGGTACTGCCGCCGTCCGCCAGCTGGCCCGCGCCATTCCCCAGCTGGCCGGCCCCGTCGGCGAGCGTGCCGGCCCCCGTGGAGAGCTGGCCGGCCCCATCGGCCAGCTTGTTGGCCCCGGTGGTGAGGTCGCCGCCCCTGCCCGCCAAGGTCCCGAGGCCTTGGGCGAGCTGCCCCGATCCGGTCGTGGCCTGCCCTACGCCCTCGGACAGCTTGGCGCCGCCATCGTCCAGCTGCTTGACACCGTCTATGACCTGCTTGAACTGTTCGCCGACGGTATTGAAGCCGACATAGACATTGTCTAGGTAAGTCTTGGTTAGGGTCGCATTCAGGGTGTGCTTGGCCATCGTCGCGATCTCCTGCGCCAGCGCGGCGTCCCCGACCGACGAGTTCTTGGACACTGTCACCTGAACCTGTGCCTGCTTGGCGGCCTCCGCATCGTTGGAGCTGTAGGAGGTCGCGGCCTCGGAGAACTCCTTGGGGATGGTGACGACGGCGCTGTACCGACCATCGCCCAGACCGGCTTTGGCATCCGCCTCGTCGGCGAGCGTCCAGGTGATGTTCTCGCCCTCGCGCGCCAAGATCTCCGCGGCCAACTGCCGCCCCAGGGGCACCGTCCGGTCCCGGATGGTCACCGGCTCGTCAAGGTTCACTACGGCCGCGTGCACAGCCTTGCCGTTGCCGGATACGACCCCCAGCAGCATCGCGACTGCGATGAGCGGCACCAGCGCCAAAACGGCGACCGCGCGCCGGCTGAGGCGGTGTCCGGGGTGCATGCTCTCAGGTCTCATCGGATGCTCCTATCGAGGGCTTCGGCGCTGGCGGCACCGTCGATCGGGTATTGGGTGACTACGGGTTCGGTACTGCCGCACAGCAGCAGGGCGGAGTCCGCGCGCTGGCGGATCTGGTCGATGAGACGGGTCAGGGCGGCGGTCTCCTCGTGGGTGCTGACCGCCTCGACCGCGTCAATGACCACCACTGATCCGGCCCGCGGCTTGAGGCGGTTTAGGACGGCGAGGAGATCGCGTTCGCGGGACAAGTCGACGTAGGTGGTGCGGTGGTGGACGGCGGCCTCAGCGCCGGGCAACAGTTGACCGGCGACGCGGGCGCGCCCGCCGGTGGTCTGGAGGCGCCCGGTCAGGGCCAGGGCGAGGCCGGTGCGGCACGAGATCGGGCCGTAGAGCCCGACGACGTTGCCGTAGCTGAGAGCCATTGATGTCGGCGGCACGAGGTCGTCGACCCGCAGGTTCTCCGCGTAAAGGACGTGGTCGGTACCAGGCCAGGCTGCGTACTCGAGTTCACGGCTGAGGACCTCGCCCTCGACGTCGAAGGTCGGTAGGAGACGGTCGAGCCAGGCCGGCAG